>CAZAKU010000367.1:0-3972 GCA_964485765.1 uncultured Lentisphaerales bacterium | reverse complement strand
ATGCGGGCCTGCATATCAGGGCATTTCGACATTAACCCGATAGAACCCGCGCCCTACCTCATTGGAATGTGAGAGGGTCATTATACCTTCAACACCGGGACGATCTGGAGGCAAATCACTCCAGACAGGCGATGGCACCAGATTACTGGCAAACTGCAGCTGATATACTCGCGCCGCCCGTGATTCAAAGTCGACATCAGTGATGGCAGCAGCCGGGAGTGACTGAACATCAAAAGCTGTTATAGAGAGGAAAGAGGTGTCATCCCACGGCTCCGTTAGTGCTACAAACTCTGAGTAGTCGGTTACACCATCACCATCACTGTCGATGTGGCCCGTGGCATTTGTTGGGCCGCCAAAGTAATGGATTTCCCAATAAGCGGGGATATCATCGTCATCGTCATCACTTATGTTGAGTTGCATGATTGCCGAAGACATCAGCACCGGGGCAGCCCCCGGGCGATCTTTATTATTAACCCAGAGCGACCAAATAGTATCGCCCCACGCCCTGAGGCGATCGAACCAGGGATCGGTCGCAATCAGATAAGGAGCATCTCCCTCTACACCGGGACCGACCAGGGTTGATGCCGTGCCATTGATCTCATCACGCAGGAATTCGATGTATTCGCGGCTTGTGGTCTGATAATAGAGGCGTACCTCAACACGATCGCAGCCCAATGGCAGCGACAGAGAATGAGCATCATAACCGCCGGCATACTCTGCAGTAGTGAAGTAATCCAGCGCCGGAGAACCATGCCACATCGGCTGACACATACGCTCAGTAGCGTCTGCAATCCGGAAGCCGCGCGGCGGGATGCGGTTATCTTTGTAACGATCGGTCGCCAATGCCATATGAAACGACTCCGACTCCTCTGTAAATGAGCTGGAGGGATGGACCTCATAGACCAGCTCATCGTAATGAATCTCCCCCGGGCCAAGCGCAGGGCTGTTACCGGAGAGAGGTCCGGTAAGGCCCCGCAATGTACCAAAGTCATCATCGTATGGTGTCACTTCATAGACCAGATCATCCCCTACATACATACGAATATTGGCGAACATGCGACGTCCTTCAGGAAATCCCGAAATCAACTTGTGCGGCGTATGATTATAGACTTTAAACTGGCATGTTCCTGTTGTGAAATCGTAGCTGATGTCATTAATTGACGACGCCCATAACAGATTGCTGTGCGCGTGCTGCACAGCTGAAAGCAGCGCATCCGCATCAAGGGGAAGCCCCTGCGAAAAATCAAGGGTTAATACATCAGGCCCCTGATTCAGAAGCGTCTGATTCGTTAAAGAGTGATTTGGGGAGCCTTTCACGCTACTTGCCAAAATAGCTGTAATCCACATATTGCCGCCAGCCATAGTGTGAACGGGCTGGCCACTCAGGGGATGTTCAATACTGCCTGCTGGACGCATTATCCCGTCACGTTTATTACACCCGACCCCGGGACGGTCACGCATGTGACAATCCTGACAGGTTGTAACGGGGTTCCCGGTGCGGGAGGTGTCAAACACTCCGGGAGCATAATTATTTGTACCCGGAGCACCTCCCTGTGACCCATAGTCTGAAAGCATGAACTCCGAAAATGTCCGCTCAAGATGCCCGTAGCGGAAGGGTGCCTCAACTTCCGAAGGAAGGCGGTTTGAGGGGTTTGCATCAAGATTAGCCAAGACAGGATTAGATACATCATGGCAAGTCTGGCAGAAATATTTGCTCTTGTGGTAACGACTGTACAGCTTGCTGTGTCGGGCCGATGCATCGGTAAAGGGAGCACGCTTGGCATTATTATCAGCAACTGTTACAAAATATTGCCCCGCACCACTCTCTGTGTACAGTACCCCCGCAGGTACGTTATTTGTAAAAAATGGCTCACCATTGAAACAGAGGAGTCCGGCGGCCGTCAAAACATCGCTATCATATGCGCCATCCGCAGCAGATGAAGAGGATGGAACACCTAAACCTGTTTCATCCCAGTAATTAACCCAATTAGTTCCCTCACGCACTCCCGTATGAGTGGTCTCAAAGAAGGGATTGTATTTACTGTGACAAAAGCCACAATGAACTCCATCATAGTCAGCGCCGATCATAAGGCTTGCATTCGGGGGATCGGAACGCCCCTCAAGCCACCCCTTAGGATAGTGACAACGCATACAAAGGTCATCTGCATTCGGATTACCCAGAACCCAGATCGAATCCTGTGCAGCCACAGTAAAACAGGCATAAAAGAGAGGATCACGTGCGGCCTGCCCCATCATAGACCCCTGCCAGTTAAACCCCGGCTCCACGGCCTCATCATATCCGGCATGACAATTCATACAGTTTCCCGGATCCTCAAGCATCAGCGCGCCGGGTTGTGTACCGGGCATTCGCACTAATGGGTCCTCAGCCACTGGCTTTATCTTCCAGCCAACCACACATAAAGAAACTGCCACAGCCACCAGTACCGGACATAGAAGCGACCGGCCATGCCTAACAAGAAGATCTTTCATGAAAATACCCCCGTCTGAATCCTTCACATACAAACCTATGGATGCCTGCGATGTTATCGGCGATTACCAGGAGTGTCGAGTAAAAATCTAGTGTGCTTATTTCACCGCCCATATAGCTCCTCGCGGGAGAAGCTCTTCAGATGTCACTCTCTGCGCGTCTCCTCCAATTAGTGCCCGATTTCGATGAAATTCTCGACTGACTTATCGACTTGAGTCACATTAAGTTTGAGCGAACCGGTTCGCGGTGTTACTTTCACCCGGATACACAACATTTATCCACGCGAACATGAGAAGCCAAATGATGCAACCTGAGACAGCAGAGATCCGCGATGAGACAATAGCAGACTTCGCATTACTTACCCCTTTTGCTGTCACCGATGCAGTTGAAGATGCATTGGGTGTCAGATGTACGAGTCTCTGCAGGCCTCTTGCAAGTTACATCAACCGCGTCTACGAAGTTGAGCTCGAAGATGATCGTTCGGTTATTGCAAAATTCTATCGTCCAAACCGCTGGGACCAAGATGCCCTGCTTGATGAGCTCGACTTCTTAGAGGAGCTTCACGACGAGGAGCTGCCGGTTGTGCCTCCCCTGCCCGGCCATAACGGCAACATTCTTCACACATTGGGTCCGATATTCTTTGCCATTTTCCCAAAGCGCGGAGGAAGAGCTCTTGAAGAGCCGGGGCGAAAAGAGTGGGAGCAGATAGGCCGCCTTATTGCCCGGGTCCACGTTGTCGGGGCCCGAGACTCACCCCGCAACCGTATACAGCTGCACCCGGAGCATTCAACCCGTGAGCATCTTGACTATATCCTTAACTCGGGGACCCTTCCTCCGCAGTTTTCCGCCTCCTATCGCGAATGTGTAGAGCAGCTGATTGCTGAGCTGGCGCCCATGTTTGAGGATATCGAAAACATACGCCTGCACGGAGACTGCCACCACGGCAATATCTTACAGCACCCCGGACATGGTTTTCACCTGCTTGATTTTGACGATATGTCGGTTGGCCCAGCCATACAGGATATTTGGCTGCTGCTCCCCGATCGGTTACCGGCAGCACAGCCCGAAGTCGACGCAATCCTTGAAGGTTATGAAACTTTTCGCGACTTCCCCTGGCAGGATCTTGACCTTATAGAACCACTGCGGGCCATGCGCTACATCCACTACACAGCCTGGTGCGCCCGCCAGAAAGCCGATGGCATTTATGGCAAACTGAGCGAAGAGTGGGGATCACCCGGATTCTGGCAGAGGGAGTTGTCCGCGCTCGAAACACAGCGCCAGGAAGTGCGCGATGCAACAAAGTGCTTCAACATCCTTTAACGCGTTATTCCGGAATTATTTCTTCATTATCCACGGCCGAAAGTCTATACTGCCACCTGTTTACCTGCGACTTCGACATAATAAACAAGGACATAAAATGCCAAAACGAGCCAGCGACCACAGCCGACGCATCAAGATAACACGTAACTTTACCCGCCATGCCG
>CAZAKU010000366.1:0-4326 GCA_964485765.1 uncultured Lentisphaerales bacterium | reverse complement strand
ATTCAGAAGAATTGCAGAAATCTCAGACGGATCAACACCTGCCGAAGTGAGTTGATCGCGAAGAGCCGAGAATCCGGGGTCATCATCACCGCGTTTCTCTGCAAACTGCATTATCTGCTTTTCTCCCTGCTCCAGCAGTTTTCGCTGACGAAGATAGGTGGCGGCCAGTGATTCTGCTTCCAGAGAATCCAAAAATCCTTTTACAGAATTTCGCAAGCGAAGAGCTTCAGTAACATTTCCATCATCTATCTCGGATGAGAGAACAGATTCAAGCCGAACAATCATGCGCTTGAGCTGGCGTCGGCCCTTCTGCGTCGTCGCGACGCCCGCTTCACGCAGACCTCTATACACGCGATTGGCCCCATAAATAATTTGATCTGTTCTGCTTCCGGGATCATCCTTATCGACAACATCCATGATGCACCTGGCCAAAGAGTCTACATCCTGATCAGCCAAATCATATATAACGTCGCCGGAGACATGATCTCCTGAACCTGAACGCAGAAGATCCCTGATTTTATCGCCTATCTTATCCGCTTTCAGATTAAGGCCGGATGAATTGAGCTCTCCTATATCGAAAACAATCTGATCATCCGAAATCTCACGATAAACAACTCTCTTCAATATAATGTTGTGTACATCAGCATCGGCCAGGGCGCCAGCCAACACTGAGCCGTCATCCGAGCGGCCGGGAAGGGAGCAAAGGTTATCGATTAACACTCTGAATTCACGTTGATCTACATCCTTCGCAAACTGAAGATTTGTCACGCCAAAGTCAGTGAGCCTTGAAACGAAGTAACGGGTTAAAACAGATTTCTTTTTATGTTCATAGCCGTTAATCTCGAAAACGTTGCCGACCACCCTCAGCTTAATACGTTCGACACGTTCCAGGGCATCACGCAACAGATGGAAGCAACTCAAAATTGAACTATGCCTGTCCAGAAGAGAAAACCAATGGCTCTCTACCGAATTCTTAATTATGAGGCCGAGTTCATTTAGCAATAGTGCTGCCTCCGCTACAGGAAGCAGTTTTTCTACTGCAGGTTTTTTAGACTTCTTCATCTTAGTGCACTTTTTGTAAACTGCATTGCATTATATCGTTTAAGCAAAGCAGTATCAAGCGTGCAACATGTAACTAATACGATTTGGTGCTTTATCGATTAATATACACCTTCATCCAAGAAATGCACCCATGAAGCCATTTGACATGAAGGTTACTTATAAACAGCGGAAGCGGCTAATCCGCTCCTGCAATCCATTTTACAGGCTGACAATCAGCTTCTCGCCTGCCTCGCGATAAACGTTATGTGCCTGCTTAAAGGCAGCATAATTTGAACGCGTCTCAAAAACATGGCTGTCATCCCAGAGAATGCGCCAATCTCCATCGGCTTCAGGCCACAGGAATACCTGACCCCAGATAAGGCGGTTGTTAGCGTCAATGCCCGGATTCTCCAGAGTGTCATCGCCGGAAATCATGACAACCTGCTCAGCTGAGAGCATATCATCTGTAGCCGCTCTAAGGTTGTCCAGCATCCAGTCGGAGCGCGTAGCCATGGCCACATATCCGCCACTCTTGTTCTCGCGCTGACAGGCCCAGCTCAGGCAGACACGCGGAGGAGCAACGCCAAGCTCTGCTGAGATCTTCTGAATAACGGGATCCATCATGTCAGCGCGGTGTTCCTTGAACGTATCACGCGCAGGGCGCTTCGGTGAACCGAGTGACATATAACCAGTGCAGACAACGCCCTGTGACTCAAAGAAGCGACGCAGTTCGGTCTGCTGGAAGAGAGGATGCAGCTCCATCTGGTTTAACACGGGACGCGAGTTTTCATCGGTGTCTCTGAGGAGAAGCTTCATCGTCAGCGCTGTGTGATTAGAGGTGCCGATATCAACACACTTGCCAGCCTCTTTCAGCTTAACAATCTCACCCCAGGTCTCCATAAAGGCTTCATGAATGTAGGGAACAGCATCAGGGTTACGATGCTCACCGGCGCAGCCGGGAGTATGCACATTCGGCCAGGGCCAGTGGTTGAGATACATATCCACCTTATCAACCCCGAGAGCATTGAGAGTATACTCCATGGCTGGAGCTACATCACTGGGGGCCATATGGCCGTTCCATAACTTTGCGGTGATAAAGAGCTCATCAGCGGAAGAGATATAACCCTTACTTACTGCCTCACGGATCGCTTCACCGACAACTTCCTCATTCTCATATGCACGGGCGGTGTCGATATGACGCCATCCCAGGCGGATCGCCTCGACGGTGGCATCCTTCATGTAATCCTGGGCCCAGTCGGAGTGGAACGTACCGAATGCAGCAACAGGCATAACACGACCGCTTGAAAGCGTGACACTGTGGACGGATGCGGGATCTACACCCTCAATTGAAGGATCAAAACAAACCTGCTCAATAACTTTCTTTTCTGCCATTTTATTCACCTGTTCTCTTTATCGGATTAAAAAATATGCTCTGCCGTCTACAAATCGATCATTACCTTCATTGACTTCTCGCCCTCCTCCTCAATGAAGGTGTAGGCATCGGAATACTGCTCAAACGGGAAATGCGTTGAGACCAGCGGCTCGGTTATGATATCGCCTGAAGCGATCCACTCAACAGCCTGCACCCAGTCCTCATGGCGATACATCATTGAGCCGTGCATCGAAAGTTCATGCTCACAAACTACAGACATATCTACCCGCGGTTTATCACCGTAAACTCCGACGATAAGGAGGGTTCCCCCCTTCCCTATTTCAGCCACGAGAGAGGATAAACTGGCTTCAACACCGGCGACCTCTACGGCAACGTCGAATCCGTCATCACCAAACACGCGTTTTGCGGCATCAGCTAAAGGTTCACGAGTAACATTACATGTGGATGCAATCCCAACCTGCTTTGCAACGTCTAAACGAAAATCACTTACATCGGTTATTAAAACATTGGCGGCACCGCGGCACTTGCAGGCCTGGGCAACAAAATTGCCTATTGTACCGGCGCCAGCGACGACTACGTTGCGCCCTGTCAGGTCCCCTGCCCTGCCTGTGGAATGTGCTGCAACAGCAACAGGCTCAACGAAGGCTCCCTGCTCAGGCTCAAAATCTTCCGGCAGCATCACCAGCTTATCCGCCTCAGTCACAAACAGATCCTGAGCACAGCCGGGGGCCTGAAATCCACGGACCTTGAGCAACTCACAGGCATTGTACTGTCCGCGGCGGCATGGTGCACAGACACCGCACACCTCCTGAGGAGTGGCAGTCACCTTGTCACCTATCGCAACCCCTTCAACACCTTCACCGATAGAGTCAATGACTCCGGCGTACTCATGCCCCTGAATAAGAGGATAGGTAACAAAAGGATGTTTACCATGAAACACATGAATATCAGATCCACAGACTCCTATTCGCTGGACGCGAATACGGACCTGTCCCTCTGCAGGAATAGGCTCAACAACATCTACTAAAGAAATCTCACCCGGCGCGGTCATTACGGCTCGTCGCATATTTCATCTCCTAAAAAACACAAGCAATTAACACTAGACGAACTGCTTCTTAGGTAAGCTTATTCGGCTGCTTTCAGCGTCACCGCCATACGCTCCAGTTTAGCCAGAGTTTCAAGCAGTTCATCCTCACGATCACGCTGTACCTGAACTACTTCAGCAGGAGCACGGCTCACAAAATTCTCATTGGACAGCTTCGCCTTTACCCGGGTCAGATCACTCTGAACTTTGTCCAATTGATCCTGAAGCTTCTCCAATTCAGCATCTACGTCAATAATGCCGGCCAGAGGAAGGTAGATAGTTCCGATGGGGGTCACCACACTCGGCATCGCCTTCTCTTTACCTGAGGCAACCGCGACATCCAGCGTATCGGTCTTTAAAAGAGATGAAAGCGACGCCGAATCCTCAAGCAGGAAGTTCTTGTTCTTCTCTTCATCAACCCGTATCACAAAATCGACACTCTTACCGGGGGCAATACCGTAATCGGCACGCAGCATACGTCCGGCCCTGACCAGCTCATGTTTACCCTCTACATACTCTACAATACCGGGCAGAGGAGCCAGAACGCCTGTTTTAGGCATATCGGGCCATGGGGCGGTCATGATTGAGTCCTCTTCAGCGGCATAACCCAGCTCATGCCACAACTCCTCGGTTACGAAGGGCATAAATGGGTGTAACAGTCGCAGAGCCACGCCCAGAGCGTAATACATAATACGCAGCGTCTGCTCACGACAGGCCTCATCTTCTCCATAAAGGATATGCTTAACCGATTCAAGATACCAATCGCAAGACTGATGCCATACGAACTCATACACAGCCAGTGCTGCAT
>CAZAKU010000365.1:0-5873 GCA_964485765.1 uncultured Lentisphaerales bacterium | reverse complement strand
CCGTGATTCTTGAGCGTATCCGTGATTCTGTCCCCCTTCCCTAAGGCGCAAGGTACGCAAAACAAGAGGACTAGGTAATCGCGGGAAAGTCTCTTCTCTTCTAATCCTGCGCCTTCTGCGCTTTTTCGCGGCTAAATGAATCCGTGAAGACGATGCTGGCATCCCTCCGGGATGCAATCCGTTTCCACATTAACCGGTGGTATCTACCGCTTCGCGGGTTCAACCACCGGCTAATTGCTTATAAGCCTCCGGCTTACCCCGGAGAGATGGCAGAAAATGTACTGTTGAGGACACACAACATCTGGCGAGGAGAGACGTACTACTCACAACGCAATTTCGCCGTTCTTAATCGCACTCTGCAATCGCAAATCGGGGCGGAGGGAGACTCTTCTCCTCCACCCATCATCTCCCATCCGTGAAATCCGTGAAATCCGCGGTCAAAAGCTCTAATCCCCACCCCTCACCGTTCTTAGCCGCGCGCTACTATCACAGCTCCAGACCGTCGAACAGATCCCCCAGCGAACCGAGTGTCTGCGGCTTCTTCTGCTTGCTCAGATATGCCACTGCCTCGGCCTCGGGATCGGAGCGGTCGGCGCCCCACTTCTCGACTGTTGTGAGGCTGATGCGGTCGCCCTCTACCGATTTAACAACAACAGACACATCACTGCCTTCACTGAAAAGCTTGCCCATCTGCGCGATCGGGCTTCCAACACGCGGGACACCCGTCTCACTAATGTGCAGCAAACCTGTCTTCTCTGCGCTTAACTTAACGAACACACCGAACTCCCGTATGCTCTCAACGATTCCGGTTACATTTGTGCCTGGCAAGAGCTGATCACTGTTCTGCTCCGAAAGTCGATCTATGCGCTCATCCACGGGAGAAAGCCCGATGCGCTGTGCGTCGGCATCAAACGATTCCACCTGAACTTCCAGCTGATCACCCTCTGCCACTACCTCGCGGGCATGATGAATACGGCGTCCGCCACCAAGCTTCGAGACATGCAGCAGTCCCTCAACCCCCGGTTCAAGCTCGGCAAACGCGCCAAAAGCCATCAGACGTGTAATCGTTACGCGATGACGGCTGCCTACAATATAGCGGGCGGCAGCATTATCCCACGGATTGCCACTGGCGTAACGCAGGCTGAGTGAGATTCGGTTCTTCTCCCAGTCGATCGACTGCACGATCACTCCAACCGTGTCACCTGGTTTAACAATATCCTCAGCCTTTACATCGCGCTCCCAGCTCAGCTCGCGCATCGGAATCAAGCCCTCTGCGCCACCGAGATCAACAAAGACACCAAAATCCATGAGCTTAACCACACGCCCTTCACGCAAATCACCCTCTTTCAGGGATTCCATCAAATCCTCACGATCGGCTTCGCGCTCGCGCTCCATCAAGGCTCGGCGACTGAGAACAATGTTGCGCCCCTCCTCAGCATATTCAGTGACCAGGAAGGTAAACTTCTGCCCGACGTATTCCGCACCCTCTTCACGAAAGATATTGATCTGCGAATAGGGACAAAATGCACGGTTTGAGCCAATAGTGATCTCATATCCGCCATTGATCTCACTCTTCACCAGCCCCTCTACCGGCATTCCACTGGCGGCTGCATCACGCAGCGATGTGTCATACGCTGCACCCGAGACCCGTGTACTCATCAAAAATGCGCCATCACGCAGAGCAATAAAGTAGGCTTCCAGAGGACTTCCGACCGAAACCAGGAGTTCGCCCTCCTTATCCATCAGCTCCTCACGAGCAAGAATACCTTCACGTTTGGCTTTAATGTCCAACACCACAAAGCGCTCGCCTATCTCGACTACGGTCCCGCTAACGCGCTCACCGGGGTTGAACCCATGCCGGTATTCCGAAAGCTGTGCATCGATCATATCGCTGAAATCTGCCATTGAAGGCTCTTGTGTGCTCATCTCGTCCTCTTTTGTTTACAAATCTCGTCTGTGTGCGTGCATTCGTATACCAGCATGTGCCTCTATGAGCAAACCAAAAGAGAGGTAAACTATACCAATCCTCACAGTTTCAGAGACAATTCCCGGCGTTAAATCGCGCCAATCACAATGAATAGTACATATATTTGGCTACTTTGTCCCGATTATACGCCTGTCGAACCAAAGCCTCCCGCACCACGCGAAGTCTCATCAAGATTAGCGACCTCCTCTATACGGGCCTGCACATAACTGGCGATCACCATCTGGGCAATCCGCATCCCCGGTTCAACAGCGAAAGGCTCTTTTCCGTGGTTAATCATTATCACCTTTATCTCGCCGCGGTATCCCTCATCGATGGTTCCGGGGGTATTCAAGAGCGTCACCGAGTGCTTCAATGCCAGGCCGCTGCGTGGGCGAACCTGTGCCTCGGTTCCGCCGGGAAGGGCAATCGCAATCCCGGTGGGCACCAGCGACACCTCTCCGGGTTCGATAGTAAGCGACGCACAGGCACACAGATCCATTCCTGCATCACCGGGGTGCGCATAACAGGGCAACACCGCATCGGGTCGCACTTTCCGCATTTTAACGATCACTCTTTTCTCCTATATCTAATCTTTCCGGAGCGTAAACCCCGTTTTATTCCACTTCAAACAGCTTAGACATAACAACCTTACAACGGCAAGTTGAATTGTCATTCTATTCTGTTCGGCGTAGACAGTATTATTTCGTTATGGCACCGTCGGAGCCTATAAAGTACTCTGTCGGGCCGGTGCAACTATGTAGGGAACGCACGAATGACCGAAGCTGAAGATAATTCAAGAACCACAGGAACCTTGCCGATCAACTCCACATCGGCAATTATGACGCGCATCATCGCGGCAGGCAGTCTGGCGATGGTGTACCTGCACCTCTGCGTGGGTGCGCAGCAGACGGAATTCGCCCGCAAGCTGGGTGCGACCAAGTTCCACTTCGGTCTGCTTGGTGCGATTCCGCCAGCCATGCTGGTCCTGCAGTTCGCCGCCGGACTGCTGGTCAACCGCATGCGACACCGCAAGCCACTCTGGCTGGGATTGCTTCTGGTGAGACGGGCCAGCACGGTCCTGATCGGGCTGATCCCATGGGTCATCCCCGGAGGAACCGGGGATCTCCGAATCTGGGCGATGGTGGGGCTGCTCATAGTGGGGAATGGACTGGGAACTTTTTCACAGCCGATGTTTTACTCCTGGATGGGCGACCTCCTGCCACACAAATCGCTGAATGAATTCTGGGGCAGGCGCCGGAAATGGCTCTGCCTGTCGCAGGCCCTGACCATGGTGGTCGCCACCCTGTTCTTCTGGGTCTTTCAAGATTCGGATATCTACCTGACGTACCTCATCGCGGTGATCATCGGCTCCATTGCGGGGGTGTGCGACATCCTGCTCTTCATTCGAATCCCCGAGCCGGAACACAAGCGGGACCCAAACCCCGGCATCACCCGCCTGATCGCCCCTTTCAAATCGCGTATGTTCCGCCGCCTGATGCTCTACTTCTGTGCGCTTAACTTTGCAACCATGCTGAGCGCGCCCTTTATGAAGGTATTCATGCTGGAGGAGATTGGCCTGGCGCTCCACCTGGTGGTACTGGTGTTCACCTTTCACGCCCTGGGGGGAATGCTGTTTGCCCGACGGCTGGGGAGCATGCTCGACCGCTTTGGTCACCGACCAGTGGTAATGCTTTGCGGCTCACTTAAATGTATTATTACGCTCACCTTTATGCTCGTCAGGCCGGGATGGTCGCTACTGGCGCTGTTCATCGTTCTGCCCTTCGACAACATGCTCAACACGGGCCTCCTGACCGCGAAAGACGGGTTCACCATGAAGCTTTCGCCACCGAAGGAGCGCGCCATGTACGCCGCCGCGGTACTGGCAACGTCGGGGGCCGCCGCCGCGGCAGGCTCCCTCTGTGGCGGTATTCTACTGGAGAAGATGCCCGACATCGTCCTGACCGTGAAAGGGGTGACCTTCAGTAATTTTAGAGTAATTTTCGCCGCTTCAGCCGTTCTACGCCTGATCAGCTTCGCCTTCGCCATCGGCATCCACGAACCGGGCAGCGGACGAGCCCGCGATGTAATCCGGGCTATGACACAAAGGTCATCTTCTTAACCCGAACAGCACCAAGGAAGCGAGCGGTACACTGCTCGTGAAACAAGCAGGTTAAGGCTTACCATTTGTATCCGACCTTAAACCGATATGTATTGTCGGTTGTTTCAGCATCTCCTACAGGTTCACTGTTGTATTCACTCTTCACCTCGGCCGTAAGGATCACACCCCGCCACACCGGGGCACGAAAACCGGTAAGCCCGTCGAGAAAGAAATAACCGCTCTCTTCCAGGTTGAGAGTGCCGGATGCGTCCACGAAAAAGGTCAAATACCCAGGAATCAAATCTTTGTTAAACTCCACAATCACGCTGGCGCCCAAATAATCAGAGTTAGGCTCACCATCGACACGCTCCCAAATATGCGACAAAAGCGCCTCTGCAGAAAAACTCGTGTTGTCCCCATCCAGCAACTGATATCCGCCGCCAAGGCCTGCTGCTGATCGCAAATCCAGATTCGCATACTTATCCTGCCGGAAACTATACGCTGCTGACGCGTATAGCTGTTTATGCAAAAAGCGGCTATATCTGCCGTCCGTGTACCATTTACTCTGAATCTCGTTACCATTTTCCTGGCTGTTCTGAACATCTGCACCGAATGTAAACCTGTTGTAAAGATCCCTGACAACCAGACGTGCATCAATACTGATATCATCTCTGTCAACATTGCCACGCTCAGACCGCAGTGCGATATTAACCATACCGGAAGTGTGCCATCCCCGGTTCAGCCGCCATGGCTCAGGATTGATCCTCTTGACCGCCGCAAATTCAACGATCTCTACGGATTTCAGATCCGTTTTTTCAATGGCGTCAACATTGCGGCTGATAACAACAGGGCCCTCAATAATCGTCCCGTCCCTGCAAAGAATGACCGCATGATCACTTCTAAGCTCACTAATCGTTTTCCACCTGAAGCTAACAGTATCGCCATCGAGAGTCTTAAATCGAACATTTTTGCCGGACTTGCCGACAAGCGTCCCCATGAGTTCCCCTCCCCTGTTCAGGACAAGTTTATCCGCAAAGAGAGATGTTGCCGCAAACATCGTGATGCACATATACAGCGTGATCACACTCTTCATAAATATATACTCCTCTGCCTGTGTGCTGTCCCATCCTTGATACGCTATTTCTGGTACAGCACACTAAATCCGAAATGCCCGACTGTACTTGAAATAGACTGACAGCTCATCAACCCGTGGGTCTTCCAATTCATCGACATCTGTCGCTTCCGCCCTACCCCCGATAAAGAAGGTGTTTCGCTGCGTTGGTTTCCAGGCGAAAAGGAGTTCAATGCTCGTATCACGCTCAAGCCGGTGCTCCTCTTCGTAGAGATACAGATCAGGGTTGCGCCTGACAAGGTCATCCACAACCGTCACTCTCATGAAGGAGGAGCGTTCGAATTGATACGTCAGCCCTATGCGAAGGTAATTCTCTGTAAACAGGCGTCCTTCATCAACATCCAGCTGCCTATAGGTATCCTCGATCATCAGTTCAAAATGATCACTGATATTCCATAAAAAAGATGGCTTTAACTCAAGAATTTCCCCCAGACGATAGTTATCCGTATCGATCTGATCTCCGAATTTAACCGCTAATGCAAGGCGCCCATTTCGCAACGGCGACGATTCAATCCTGAACTCAAACTGCTCCTCATTAAACTCAGGTGCGTTTCCATCAATAACCAGCGTATTCTGCAGATAGCGTTTGGCCACGCGATCGCGGTTACGGTAACCGACCCGCACCCACGACTGAAGCCATCCCCAGTAATTCAACCACACATCACGCGATTCAAATA
>CAZAKU010000364.1:0-6028 GCA_964485765.1 uncultured Lentisphaerales bacterium | reverse complement strand
GTCAAAAAATCTATCAGTTATGCTCACTCCAACTCCTAACGAAAAGATGTTGTTGTCTTTCAAAAAAGTGAATCGCTTAATATCATCATAAGTACTTCACAACGAAGGGCTTACTGTCGAAATATATATAGATACATTCACTAACTTGTTATTATCTACCAGAAACCAAGTCAACCCCTAGAGGTTGCTTTTTCGGCAGAGCTAATTGTTTCTACTATGACATCGAAGTAGATTCTATACGTATCCTATCCGAAAATCTCTCCGCAAGCAGAGTAATAAACAGCAGATCTCATGATCTAAGATACATTACAATAAATACCGCGATCAGAAGTACACGGGCAAGCAAAAGGTAGCCGTGAGCTTCCCTATTCGCTAACAAATCTGCTATACTCCGGCCACAACAGAGGGGATAAAGCTATGCTGCGCCGCAACCGAATGATCCGGGAAAAAGTATCGACCTACGCTGATTCAGCCAAAGAGGGGCTGAATACATTTGAAGCAGGAATGCGCTTTTACTGCGAAAATGGTCTCACCGGAATGGGTGAATGGATGATCCGTGTACATGAGCGCGAATCAGCCTGTGATCAGATCTGCCGCGACATCGAACTCGACCTGTTTGAAAAATCGCTCCTGCCGGAGACTCGTGAAGACCTGATGAACCTGCTGGAGTATCTCGATAAGATCGTAAACTGTGCCGAATCCGCCATGCGGAAGATATGCGTGCAGCATGTTCAGCTCCCCAACGGATTCTGCAAACCACTGGAAGAGATTGTCCGAATGTCGGTAAAGGCGGGATCACTGGCAATGGATATGGCGATCGAAACCCTTGAGAAGAGCCACAATATACGGGAGTTCGACCGTGAGATCGACAGCCTCGAGAGCAAAGTCGACGCCATTGAACAGCAGGCCATCTCCGACCTCTTCGACACCGATCTGGAACTCGCCGAGAAACTTATGATCCGTGAAATCATTGAGACCATGGCAAATATATCCGATATCGCCGAAGAGGTATCGGGGCGATTAATGATCTTTTCAGCCAAGAGGCGTGGATAGTGAGCTGCCCCTGTAATAATACGCCAAAGATGGTAGCGTCATTGCAGGAGGTGCAAAGCCACCCCATTCCTGAGAACAGGGAGGACGCATGCTTGGCTTAATCGGTGGGCTCTTTTTAGGTTGGGGTCTCGGCGCAAACGATGCCGCGAACTGCTTCGGTACAGCGGTAAGCTCACGCATGGTCTCCTGGCGACGTGCGGCCATTATCGCATCGGTCTTTATAGCCATCGGGGCCATTGCCGGAGGCACACACGGGGTGCATACACTTCAGGGCCTAACAGCCCAGAATCTGCAGACAGCAGGAATCGGAGCGGTATGCGCTGGGGTAACAATCGCCCTGATGACAGGGCTTAAACTACCCGTAAGCACCTCTCAGGCCGTTGTGGGAGCTTTAGTTGGCATAGGCTTCGCACAACATGACCTCGATCTTTCAGACCTGAGAAAGGTTGTAATATGCTGGATCGGGACACCTATCGGCTCCATGCTGATAGCCGCAGTGTTACTGCTGCTCGGGAACCTGCTGCTGCGTATTTTCAAGCCCTCTATATTCAGCGAAGACGTCATACTGAGAGTAGGCCTCATCTCCGCCGGTGCCTACGGCGCTTACGCACTGGGCGCAAACAACGTGGCCAATGTGGCCGGCTTTTTCGTTGTATCGCCATCCATAACGGAGAATACCGCCGTAATCATAGGTGCTGTCTGTATCGTGATCGGGGTGCTCACATTCAGCAAGGGCGTCATGCTCACTGTCGGCCGCGGTATAACCCCGCTGAACGGCCTATGCGCGTTTGTAGTAGTTCTGGCCCAGGCAATCACTGTGCATATATATGCTCTCGTCGGGGTGCCGGTAAGCTCCTCGCAAGCCGTTGTGGGAGCCGTAATAGGCGTAGGGCTTGTAAAGGGAATGCAGATTATTAACACCAAGACGCTCACACGAATCTTTCTGGGATGGCTGATAACCCCGTTCCTCTCTGCCATCCTCGCCGCCGCATGGACACAATGGTTTGCCAATATCACCCCGGCAGGCTAATATCCCGCTACCACTTTAAACATGAAGATTCTTATAATAAAACTCAGCTCTATCGGGGACATCTTCCATGTGCTCCCAACCGTGAACGCCATAAAATCCGGCCTGAATGCCGAGATAGACTGGGTAACACAGAGGGAATACGTATCGCTGGTCTCCTGCTTCAGCGATGTTTCCAATGTATTCTCTGTTGATCGGCGCCGTTTCGTCCGCTCTATCCCGGCTCTGCGCAAGGCGTTGCGCGGCAGACACTACGATATGGTAATAGATCTCCAGGGGCTGATGAAAAGTGCAATTGTGGCTCTCCAGGCAGACAGTAAGCGCCGCATCGGCCCTTCATGCAGACGCGAAGGCGCGGGAATTTTCTATACCGAAGCACCACCTAAACGCCGCCAGCGAATACATGCAGTAGATGAAACCATGGATATCCTGCCGCTGCTGGGGCTGGAGCCTCCGCAAACACCGCAATGGAATGTAGATTTCCCGGTGGCGGCGCTGCCCCCAGGTAAACCACGCATTGGGCTGCTGCCCGTATCACGCTGGAAGAGCAAAAACTGGCCGGTGGAGTATGATGCCGAGCTGGCGCAACTGATTCGGCAAAAGATCCCCGAGGCACAGTTTTTTATGCTGGGAAGCAAGTCCGACAAATCAATTTGTGACAGCATAGCCGAAAAACTTAACTTTGATGTCACCAACCTATGTGGACGCTGCTCCCTGCCGGAGACCGGCGGGGTTATGGACGCCCTAGACCTGCTTATCGCAGGCGACTCCGGTCCGACGCATATGGCCGTGGCCAAAGAAACCCCCTGCCTGGTAATTTACGGCCCCACCATCCCGGGGCGTACGGGCCCTTACGGAGATATGCACCGCGTACTGGAACAAGCGATGCAATGCCGCCCCTGCCGCAATCGCGACTGCAAGGGATCTCATGCCTGCATACGCAGCATAAGCCCGCAGCAGGCCTTAAGTGAAGCCCTTGAAATGATCTGATCACTCAGCGACAATTCACCTAATAATATTTATTCCATCCGATTATGGAGACTTATAACTATGGCTCTATGGCACAACAGGAACGCTGAAGATATTCTTGGTACATTCAACGTTGAGAAGAGGAGCGGGCTCACAGCACAACAGGCCAACGAAGCGCTAACCCGTACAGGCCCCAATGAACTGGTGCAGGGAACTTCACGAAGCGTATGGTCTATGCTGGCCTCACAGTTCACAAATGTTCTGGTAGTTATCCTGATCGCGGCCGCGATTGCCTCTATAGCTCTGGGTGATGCCAAAGATGCCATTGCCATATTCGCAATTGTTCTGCTGAATGCCATACTGGGGTTCAAACAGGAATATGGCGCCGAACAGGCCATGGCTGCATTGCGCCGAATGTCTGCACCGACCGTTCGTGTCCGTCGCGATGGAGAGGTGATCGAAATAGAGAGCGCACAGCTTGTGCCGGGAGATATCCTGCTTATAGAGGCCGGCAACGTAATCCCCGCCGATGCGCGCCTTATAGAGTGTGCCTCGCTGAAGGTGCAGGAAGCCGCTCTGACCGGAGAAGCGGAAGCCGTCGAGAAGAACGACACTACGCTAGCCGACGATGATCTCCCTCTGGGTGACAGGCTTAACATAATTTATATGGGCACAACCGCCGTCTACGGTCGCGCCGAAGCGATCGTTGTTGAGACAGGGATGAACACCGAGCTCGGTAAAGTTGCCGGCCTGCTGCACGAAACAGAGGATGAACCAACCCCTCTTTCGCGCAAGATCGCAGTTCTGGGGCATCGTCTTATACTGCTGGCAGCCGCACTTATCGGGATTGTCGTTATAATCGGCATTTCACAGGGGCAGCCCTGGAAAACGGTATTTATGACAGCCGTCAGCATGGCTGTTGCTGCAGTACCCGAAGGGCTGCCGGCCGTAGTCACAATTACGCTTGCCCTCGGCGCACGCCGCATGCTGGCACGCAGAGCACTTATCAGGAATCTGCCGGCGGTGGAAACGCTCGGATCTGTAACCACTATCTGCACAGACAAAACCGGCACGTTAACCCAGAATGTAATGACCGTCGTGAGCCTCTCCCTGCCTGACAAGGAGCACACGTTCAGCGCATCACAAACCGAGTCGATTGAGATTGCCCCCGCCAGTCATCCCCGCGAACTGCTGAGCCTGGCAGCCGCGTCGCTCTGCTCCGATGCCATATTACAGCTCTCCGAAGATGGCTTAGCAGATAAATCTCTGGGCGACCCTACCGAAACCGCGCTGGTAGTTGCAGCCAACCGGGCCGGCCTGACACAGCCCGCACTGCAGAGCGCATTCCCACGCAGCGCAGAGGTACCGTTCGACTCCGAGCGTAAGCGGATGACAACGCTTCATACTATCGAAGCTGCCACCGACACCCCCTCCTCCATCAGTGCATTGCAGGAGCTCTGCGCAAAGGATGGATCACAAGCCGTTGCTTTCGCGAAGGGAGCCCTAGACAGCATTCTGGAAATCTGCAACACGGTTTACCTTGATGGCAGAGTTGTTGAACTCGTCGACGAACAGCGACAGGGGCTTAAAAGCTCTATGGAGCAGATGGCACGTGAGGGAATTCGCGTACTGGCCATCGCCTTCCGCCCAATAAAAGAGATTCCCGAATCTACATCGCAGCAGAACCTTGAACAGCAAATGACGTATCTGGGCCTGACAGGGATGCGCGACCCGCTGCGTGAAGATGTACGCGATGCAGTTAAGATCGTGCGTGAGGCAGGTATTCGCCCCGTGGTAATAACAGGCGACCACCCCCTGATGGCAGGGCATATTGCTCGTGAGTTGTCACTTCCCGGCAGCGACAAGTATCTCACAGGAAAAGATGTTGAGGAGATGAATGAAGAGCAGCTAATAAAAGCTGTTCGCGAGTGCTCTCTATTCGCACGCGTTGCCCCGCACCATAAACTGCGCATAGTCGATGCCCTGCAGGCCGGGGGCGATATAGCCTCAATGACAGGTGACGGCGTGAACGATGCCCCGGCCCTGAAATCCGCCGATATCGGCGTAGCCATGGGAATCACCGGAACCGACGTCGCCAAAGAGGCGGCCGACATGGTATTGCTCGATGACCGTTACGCCACGATAGTTTCGGCAGTCAGAGAGGGACGCGTAATATTCGATAATATTCGCCGATTCGTGCGCTATATCCTCGCCAGCAACAGCGGAGAGCTACTGGTGATGCTGCTTGGGCCCCTCTTCGGTATGCCCCTCCCCCTTCAGCCTGTCCAGATATTATGGATGAATCTGGTTACAGACGGATTCCCGGCACTGGCGCTGGGGCTGGAAGGCCCCGAGCCGGATATCATGCAGCGCCCGCCGCGCGATCCCAAAGCCCCGATTCTGGATAGGCGTATGGCCGTTGGTGTAGTACTGATAGGCCTCGCAATTGCTGCATTATCAATAATGGCAGGGCGCTGGTACGGCGCTCCCCAGGGTGTCATTCCGAGCTCACATTCCGAGGCAACTGCGGAGCGCTGGCAGACCATGCTCTTCTGCACAATGGTATTTGCACAGCTGGCTCTCGCCATCGGTATGCGCTCACGCATTAAACCGATCTGGCGGATGGGCCTCCTCTCAAACCGGGCCATGCTGATCGCCATCACGGCCACATTCCTGCTTCAGCTCGGTGTAATCTATATACCGTTCATGCAGGAATTCTTCCACACCGTTGCCCTGAATATGACGGAACTCGGTATCTGCGTCGCCGCTGGTGCAGCGATCCTGCTCGTCACCGAAATCCCGAAAGTCTTCAGATCCTTTCGAAAACCCGTGGAAGGATAGTCTCCCATTCGTGACCCCCGCGACCTTGTGTCGGGCAATAATAGAAACGGCGCAGAATTTTGAAGATGCTCTAGTTGGAGAGCTTTTCACCACGGATTACACGGATCGCACGAATGAGAAGGTGATTCTGTGGTGCAC
>CAZAKU010000363.1:0-5424 GCA_964485765.1 uncultured Lentisphaerales bacterium | reverse complement strand
CGGCTCTTTATCATCATCAATGTAGCCGCCATGACAATAAATTCACCCGCGATATTCAGATCCAGCATACGCATCATATCAAGATATGTCATATACTGTGTGGTAACGTGAACAATCGGGATATCATGGATATCCACCTCTTCACGCTTGATCAGATAGAGCAGAAGGTCTAAAGGCCCTTCAAAGACCTCCAGATCAACCTTGTAATCATCTTGCGTAGCCATATCTTCCTGCCCCTTCGGCAATATACCAGTTACACCAGGCCAACGGCCCTGCGTGCTTTCGACAACGTTTTTGCGGCCTCTTCGCGGGCTCTTACGGCGCCCTTCTGCAACACCTCTTCTACGAAATCAAGATTGTTCTCGAGCTCTTCACGACGCTGACGCATGGGGGCGAAATCCTCCCAGAAGCGTTCGAAAAGCGTCTTCTTGGCATTACCATAGCCGTAATTTCCGGCACGATAACTGGCGTACATCTCGTTCAGCTCGGCATCACTTGCAAACAGCTTGTAGAGAGCACATACATTACAGGTTTCAGGCTCTTTAGGCTCCTCAAGCGGAGTGCTGTCCGTCACAATTCGCATAATCTGCTTGCGGGTTGCCCCCTTGCCGCCGAAAAGTTCAATCGTATTGCCGTAACTCTTCGACATTTTCTGGCCATCGATACCGGGAACAACTGCCACCGATTCAGAGATTCTCTCCTCCGGAATGGTGAATACCTCCCCGAACTGATTGTTGAACTTGGTCGCTATATCACGAGTGACCTCAACGTGCTGCTTCTGATCGCGCCCCACCGGGACAACATTCGACTGGTAAGCCAGAATATCTGCAGCCATCAGCACGGGATACGCAAAAAGCGCATGATTGGCAGCGACTCCGCGTGCCATCTTATCCTTATAGGAGTGGCAGCGCTCAAGCAGACCCATAGGCGTCACCACCGAAAGAAGCCAGGTAAGTTCAGGAATCTCCGGCACATCGCTCTGACGAAAGAAGATGGTTTTCTCATGATCCAGTCCGCAGGCCAGAAAATCAAGCGCCACATCAAGCGTCGACTGACGCAGCTGAGCGGGATCCCCGACCGTAGTCAGAGCATGGTAGTTCGCGATAAAAAGATAAGCATCGCCCTGCTTCTGCAACTCCAGAGCAGGCTTCATCATTCCAAAGTAATTCCCGAGATGTAGCTTCCCGGATGGCTGTATTCCCGACAAAATTCGCATATTCTTCATTCTCCATGACTGAGGTGCCCCAACGCACCGCCATTACGCTCAAGACCATACCCCAACCCCCCTCTGTGTGCAAGATTTCGCTGGTTTTTGCTGATGGTTACGATTGGAATGAGCATGGGATCGGAGAAGCGGAAGGGAGGGCATTAGATTTTGACCACTAATAGACACCAACTCCCACGAATGGGATGAGAGGATAGCATCAGGCCAACCCGCATATTTCATGAGTAGTCTGCTGCATCGGATTAGCCGCAGGGCAAAGCCGCGCGACTAATGCGAAGTCGTGCTCGATTCGATTGTTGTATGTAGCCTTACCCACTCTGTAAAGGCGTTGCGGGACAGGGCCCCTGCAGCAAGATGTAAAATGATGCGTTCCTGCTCATCTATATGGCATTGGATCTCATAACCATTGAGAAGGAGAAATGTCTCCATGGCGGCATGACCGACTCGTTTGTTCCCGTCCATAAAGGAATGATTCATGACAAGCGAGTAGCCCAAGGCTGCGGCCTTGGCAGCGAGGTCGGGGTAGAGATCTTGGCCGTCAAAGGCGGCGTGCGGCTGACTGACGGCCGATTCAAGTGCACCAAGGTCACGAACCCCAGAGGCCCCGCCAGAGCCGGCAAGTAGTCGCTCGTGGAGATCCAGGACTTCGGCTACTGAAAGGTAACGCATCAGGCGAGCCGTTTATAAAGTTCACGATTCTTTGCAAGAACACGGTCTGCGGCCTGGTCAAAATCGATATCAGGTTGCGCAATAAGATCGTCAACAGACGCACTGAGGAGCTGTTCAGGTTCCAGCCCAACGCGTTGTGCTCTTTTACGCAAGGCGTCGGCCTTTGCGTCATCGAGTTGCAGGGTTATTGTTGTCATGTTCGGTTTCCTCTTATTCGTGAGAATAGTACCGTTTTGGCCGTTGCCGTTCAATCAATTCTTCGGTCACACAATGCAACGCTCACCGATTTGGTGTTTGAGAATAGCAATCTTGCTTACGAAACGAAAGCCCCAAACTCGCTGAAGCGGGTTACCTGTAGGCGTAAAGCGCCGGAAGCTCAAGACGCTAAGGTTCGCCAAGAGGATGAAGAGCTTGTATAAAAAAACTTCCTTTGCGTTCTTTGCACCTTTGCGAGAGCATTATCTTCCGTTTTAATGCAGAGCCAACGGGAGATGTTGCGCGATCAGTTTGAAGTGCTTGTCCCGTGTATACAGTTCTAGGTGATTCTGAATTGCGTGCTGCGCAATCATCAGGTCAGGGATACCCACCTTGTTGATGCCATGTCTGAGACAGGCAATCTGCATTTGGATCATATCATCCCAATCCAGTTCCAGTGACGGGCAGGTAATCTCTCGCATAAGGCCAATCAGCTTGCGTTGCCGTCGCAGATGCAATGCTGGAAGCAGTTCGGCGAGAATTAGGTCGTTGACGACCACAAGATTCTCTTCAATCAGAAAGTCGAGCCTGCCATCATTCATTGAGCCACGAAAGTACTCGATCCAGATCGAGCTGTCGACAAGGACACTCATGAGCGTTTCCGCAGAGCGTTCAGGTCGATACCCAAATCAACCTTCCCTTTGAATTTCGTCAGCCCTTGAATGCGGCTTTTTCGCACAAGATCCTCAAGCGCCGTCACAATGACGGCGGTTTTCGTACGCTGGTGTGACGCCTTCATCGCTTCAGCGATGAGTGAAGCTGGGAGATCAAGCGTTGTTCTCATGCGTTCCTCCATGCATAGAGTTTTTACTTATTGTGCATATATAATATGCCATCCGATCCACACATGTCCAGATCATTCTTTAGGCAAAAATGATTGAATTTCGTTGTTTTCAACCATAAAGGTTCATTAAACACCTATCGACTAATTATTAGCCGATCAAGTTATTATCTGATTTCCAGATATCATGTACAGAATCTGTTATCACGTCAACAAAGCGTGTGATTGGGTGAGGGTTTCCTTTCTTGTGTCCCTGACCCTGGGCATGAGTCATAATAACCTGACACCGGAGTAACCTCTTTCGGGCCATTTACATGGGATAGGAGACTTCGTCCATGAGAAGTTGATAGCTCTTTGAGCTCTCTCCCGGAGCATATATCTGCTGCATCATCCAGCTGGCCAGGCGGCACTCCAGCCCGGTTTCATGATCTTCTGCTGTGTCGGCATTGAGCGTCAGACTGGTCATGAAATGATGCAGGATTTCGGCACTGAAGACGTCGTAACACGCATTCGCAACATCCGAAACAGCTGCTCTCTGCATGGAAACCGGGGAGGGCAGCTCGAGGGGGTCTTCATCTACTCCTATATCAGGATTGGGATTGATCACCATTGTGTCATGCGAAACGATCTCTTTTTCGAAGTATTCACCTTCCCTCAGCGGGGTTCCGGCCGGATCGCTAATTAACATACGGACCTTTAGCGCAGCGACCTGTTCAACCACCTTTGTCTGATAGTTCCAGTAGTGGCGCTCATATTCAACAATGATTTGGTCGGCAAAGGCCAGTTCATGCTCTGCCCGACGGAGCTCCCGCCCGGCACACCTCATCTGCTCTTCGGCCCGGTTGCGTCTCTGACGCAGGTGCTGAAGCGTTGCCATATCCGCCGGGTGATTCAGGTTTGCTTCGCGCTTAAAGTGCTGATAATCGCTTTGGCTTTGGGCATACCCCGCTTCACACACCGCATAGTGCTCACGGAGATGACAGGCATTGCGCTCCAACTGATACCAGCGCGGGTTGGATACTTCAATCGGCACGTCATAGGGGTGATTAATGTTATCCTCCCTGACTGTGCGGGTCTCCGCAAACGCATCAACGACCTCAATGGCGATTGTATACGACGGAGGTGCTGCACTCATCTGAATCAACTCCGGAGTGAGGTCGGCATTCAGCCATGCGGCTTCAGAGGCAAATACGGAGGGTGATTCAACAACCAGATTCATATTCAGAAGATGCCTATTCATTATCCGCTCCCGGAGCTGCTCCATAGTCACAGCGGAAATTGCGTTCTGCATTTTGCTTTCAGCATGCATCGCCCATAACAGAGCTGAAGCATCCCTGCCCTCCCGTCTGTGCTCCATGGCAATTGTACTTGAGATTAAGGCAAGCCCCTCTTTCGCATCCCGATGCCCAAAACGATATCTGAACACCCTGCTGTAATGTTCTGCGGCATCACGGTATGCACCTCTGCCAAGAAGATCATCGGCCTGATCCAGACAGGCATCAACAGCCCCCTCTTCTGCTGCATCACGCCTCTTCCGGGCCGGAGAATACCCCGGATACAACCCCAATGCTTCGTTGCATATCCGAAGGCTGGCATCAAATTCTCCAGCCTCATATTGCTGCCCCGCCCGAAGCAGCAGCGCATTTACTTGCGCCTCCACCCTCTCAATATCAGCCAGGATCTCAGGGTAGCGATCGTGCCGGGGGTATAACCTCTTCAGTTCAGCAAGCAACTGCCGGGCTCGAGGGATTGATTTTCCTGAAAATGCCCTCTCTGCCTCGCGAGCCAGCGCATCTGCTCTTACAACCTGCTCCCGCGATCGGGTTTTACCGGCTCTGGCAGGAAGATGCCAGGGCACATTGCCAACGACCCGGGTATAGGCATCGCATGCGGGCTGCCAGTTTCTATCCGCTTCAGCCACCACCCCGGCCTGATATACTGAAAGCTGCTCTGGTGTCAGCCCCTCTTCCGGAGCATCAAGCGATTTCCCGGCCCGGGCGGAGAGCGGATCGTCCGGCAGCAGTGACAACGCTTTTGATAATTTCAGGCGCGCACCTTTAAGATCCTTCTTATCGGCTGCTTTCAGAGCCTCATCATAAAGGGTCAGAGACCCCATTCTCCGGGTCTGCGCTATCTCCGATAATGCCTGCGGGTCGGAGGGGTTATACTCCAGCGCCTCCTCATATTTGATTATAGAGGCATGCCATTGGCCCCGGGAGCGCAATGCGTATGCCTCTATCATGCAGGCATCACGACGTACTACCCGCAGTTTTTCCATAAACAGAGCATCCCGAGAGAGTTTCGGCTTGCGTGATAAGGCCCGTTCAAAGTAGTTACGGGCTTCAACGGGATTATGGGCCAGCATCGCCTGTTCCCCATTCCTTATGTATCTGCCTGTAGCGCAGCCGCTGAGTAAAAGCAGCAGGGCCGCTGTCTGCCACGGAATGTTCCATCTCTTCTTCATAATACCCTCTTCGTTTAAGCGTTACTCCCT
>CAZAKU010000362.1:0-9679 GCA_964485765.1 uncultured Lentisphaerales bacterium | reverse complement strand
GAATAATTATCGACTCATATCAGTCACAGGTAATCTACAGCGACAAGAAACCGGAGGGCAGCGATGAGCCCTGAACCTTATAAACAAAACAGCAGAAGCGGTGCCGCACTGATAATAGTGCTGGGAATTTTAACCGTAATGACACTGCTGATTGTGGCATTCTCGATCTCTACTCAGATGACTCGCCTGACCGCCCGTAACTACAGGCAGCAATCATCAACCGAGCATTATATTCGCGCCGGAATCCCTCTGGCCATGGCAACTATCGACCAGACCATGACCAACGCAACTCTCCCTATGGCCGCGTGGCAGAGCCCCATACTCTACATCGCAACCAACGAGGAGGATACCGCTCAGGCAACCGTGATCATCGGTGCTGTAACCAACTCCGTTCCGATTGGCTGGCGCGAGTATTTCACCGATACGCCGGAGGATTTCAATTCGAGCTGGATGTACGTCATCAACAAAAACCCCCAGGGCGAAACTATTGCAACCAATGGCCGTATCGCTTTTATTGCAGGCGACCTGTCTGGATTCGTCGATATTAACAACGCACCCGATATACTTCTGGCCGAACTGCTTGGTATAGAGGTCGACAAAAGCAACCCCTTCTTCTCCCTGGCCGACCTGACATCTGGGGATGAGGCCTGGATCAACCTTACATCGAACCTGGTATGCGACTCCTATGATGTCGGCCCAGACTGCTACCTGTCGACCAACAACTACCCCATAGGCCGGCATGATATGCGGCCCGCTGTCCGCTTCCCGGTAAACAGCATCACGAACTATACCGTTAACTCATCAACCGCAACTGTAGATAGTTATCATTTAATTGAAATCGTCGAAGGGTATCTCAACCCTATGCGCGAAAAGCTGCAGGACGCGGGATTCAACAGCGGCAACGCCGAGATGTTTTTGTGGAATTTAGTTAACTATATAGATGACGATTCATTGCCGCAGGATGGAACCCTGACCCCGTGGCTTAGCCCGGGATTAAACGAAACAGTTCCGATCATAAATGAAATCACCCTTCTGAGCCTACCGCCGGTACCAGCGAGTGAAAGCAACCACTACGAGTTTGCCATTGAACTGTGGTACCCCTACCCCCCTGAAGAGTTCACCGCAGCTGATTACACGCTACACCTGAATATACGTAGAGACGTAGCCAACATCTCCTCGGGAACCGTAATGCTGAATGAAGCGAGTTCCCTGGCTCTCGACCTTGTTCAGATGGATTACACACCCGCACTGGGCGGCTTCCAGGTTCTCTACACGGGGAAAACAGAACCTGTCAAATTCCCTATAACCGTCCAGACCGAATCGGGAACACGCGACGTATTCCTGCCCATAGGAAACGCCACACTTAAAGAATTCGGTCCCCTGGGATGGGTTACAACCGAAGTGCTAAGCAGCGCTGCAATCTCTGTCACTCTCTCGAACACAACATACAATGCAACGGTAGATATGGCGATGAACAGCGGCGACTTGTGGTCGTTTACCAACCTGTACGGCTACGCCGCCGCCAACCCTCTTGACAACGCAGTGGCAGACTCGTGGCGGGGGCCTCTTGCAGATACCGAACAGAGCCTCGGGACCACAAACGGCTTCAGCTGGGTAGGCAGTGGCTATGATGTCCCTATATTTATACGAAACGCACCGCTGGAAACAATCGGAGAGATGGGCCTGATCTGCACATCGTCACTGGAATCAGTCGACTGTATGTCACTGCCCGGCGCAGCGCTGTTCGACACATTAACCGTACGCAGTGCCAGCAACAGGGTCGTAAGAGGCCTCGTGGGGATTGGTGCCGCGGAACCGGTATGGGCGGCGCTATTCAGCACAGTTAGCACCGGGGCCACCAACTCCCCGACCAATATGATAGATGCCGATGAAGCCGCTAAAATTGCCGAAGCTCTTACTGCCGCTATCGCCGGCTATGGCGAGCCGGTAAGCATACCCAGCTGGGCATCCGTTCTGCCTCTTATGTCGCAGAGCACCAACTGGCTTAGCGACCTCCCTCCGGAACAGCGCGAAGCCCCCCTGCGCCACATCGTTGAAAATGTCTCTTTCCGCCAGAACATCTTCATTCTATGGCTGCTTGCGCAGGCAACTACAGACGACGGTAGAACGGCATTGGCAGAGCGTCGCGCCACAGCGGTAGTCCTGCGCGACGCCTATACCGGCAAATGGATGTTGAGAAACCTGCAATGGATAGAGGACTAGCTCTACATATCATATAACGCGGGGTCTCGCTTCGGCTCCCCGCGATGGCGCTGCAGCAGTTTTTTGAGCGCCTTTCTACCTTCGTCGGTAACAAAGGGATCGTCATCATCGAGCATATCGCCCATCTCCGACTCAATCTTTTCCGGGTCCTCTCCCCTCTCCATACGGTTCAGGGCCTCCTCTATCCCGTCATTGAACTTCATCCCGGTAAGCTGCGAGAACTTACGCATCAACTGGGCCGCCTGTCGCGGGTCCTCCTCGTTCATACCCTCCAGATCACCAGCCATGCTCTCCATAGCCTGCTCCAGTCTTGCGTCATCCACAGGGAAATCCGCATCGCCATCATCCGCGTCACCTGTGCCATGAGTCACGGAGAACGACGACACCTGCTTCACCAGTGCCCCCTTACAGCGCGGGCATGCAGGCCCTGCCCCTTTCGACAGCGATCGCGCTAAAAAACTAAAGATCGTGTGACACGGCTTACAGTAATACTCAAATATCGGCATCTCTATCCCCCGCCGGAAATCCTCCGGCCAAAATAACATAATTACAATTTGGTGGCAGAGAGTACCAGATCGGCAAGAGCGCTGTCCGCCTCCGGCATTGCCATCTCCGCCAGTGCGGCCTTCATACGCATTAACTCATCGGGTGAGTTACGCTTTCCTGCTATAAAAGCCTCTACAGCATCCGGGGTCGCCCTATCCTGCGGCAGCAGTTCAGCCGCACCGCTATCAGCCATAATCCGTGCGTTCGCAGTCTGATGGTCCCGCACGGCGTGCGGCAGAGGAATCAAAAGCGACGGCAGGCGGCAGGCACAAAGTTCCATGCAGGATGATGCTCCTGCACGACATACCGCTATGTCTGCGTCGGCATAGGCTCTGAGCATATCATGGCAAAACCCGTACACCTCCGCCGTAACACCTGCGGTTTTATAAGAGGATCGCACCCATTCTTCATCGGCCGCACCGGATAAGTGAATCACCCTGAGAGGACTCTCCCCCCCTTTGTCCATTGAACATATAGCCTCAACTGTAACTTCATTCAAACGGTGTGCCCCCAGACTCCCCCCCATAACCAAAACGGTAAATCGTGCATCGTTCTCTGGCGAGGATAATTCAGGACCCAGCTCCCTGCGCAAAGGGAGTCCCGTCCGAACACATTTAGCCGCAGGCAAAGCTGATTCGGCAACGGGAAAGGTCGTTGCTATACTCCGGGCCATGCGGGAAAGCATTGATACCGCCCGCCCAGGAACGGCGTTCGCCTCGTGCAGGACTACAGGAATCCTTAGCGACCAGGCGGCAACCACCGGGCCAACAGAGGTATAACTGCCCATAGCCAGCAGTACATCGGGACGTTTCGCTGACATTTTTTTACGGCACCTGACTATTGCAGCGCCCCATACAAATAAAGTCCGCAGCAATGCAAAGGGGTTTTTAGCGCCCAGACCCCGCGAGGCGATCCTGTTCACACTGCCATCCCATCCCACCAGGCCCGAGTCCTCGATATCGCGCTCCGCTACCCAGAGAGTCACATCATGGCCGCGACGCTTTAGTTCCCGCGCCGTCGCCATACCGGGAAACATATGCCCCCCCGTACCGCCACAGGCTACTCCTACACTGATAGAGCCACTATTCTCATCCACGCTGCAAACTCCGCACGGCAATCATACTCAAAAGACGAATCTGCAGTCTGGAAGTGTTTTTCTTAATTCGGCATGCACCTCGTCGGGCACCTTCGCCTTGTTAAGCACAAAAAACTTAAGATTCCCCGCACTCTCCAGCGACTCAGGTATCACCGAAACAGAGGTACCCGACAGATCAATATGCTCAAGCTGCGGCAGATCAAAAATCCAAGCCGGTATCTCCTTTATATCTTTGTTCTGCGAGAGCACAAGCTGCTTAAGCGACACCATACCCTTTATGGCAGCGGGCACTTCTGTCAGAGAATTCGACATAAGGTACAAACGCTCCAGCGATGTCAATGCCGACATTTCATCCGGCAACCCCTCCAGACGGTTACGGTTAAGCCGCAGAAACTTAAGCGAAGAGAGCGATCCGATAGACACGGGCAGCGATTCCAAAGCATTTCGATCAAGATTAAGATAACGCAGGGAGCCCAGCCGACCAATCTCCTGCGGCAATTTGCTCAACTCATTATCACTCAGGTAACAGGTGTTCAGCGCGCCTAAACCCGAGAAACTATCGGGAAGCTCCTTCAGGCCGCACATAGCCGCATCCAGATACTCCAGTTTAGAAAATCTGGAGATTTCATCAGGCAGCTTGCCAAGCGGATTCATTCTCACACTAAGGCTCTTCAAACTGGCTAGAACCGACAATTCACTAGGAAACGCAGTGATTTTCTTGCTGTAAAGATCGACAAAAACGGCAGCATCACCCGCAGCAAGTGCATCCGCTACAGAGTGCTGTTTCTCCACCTTTTCAGGGGCACCGCGCTCAAAACAGCCGCCTGCCAGAAGTAATACCCCAAAAACTATCACCTTATACATCATAAACTCCTTGTCATTTCCTTCGCAATACTCTACTTTTCTATGCGTTCAGGACATAAAACACAAGCGCAGTATATGCTTGTGAATACAGGAATACAACAAAGGAAGTCCCAATGAAAAAAACTATAGCTTTTGCTTTAACCACTTTAGTACTTTCTGCAGCAACCTTATCTGCAGCCCCCCGCATTACGAGTAATGACCCCCTAGACTATCTCACGTCTGCTAATGATCTCAACCGCTGGAGTATCGGCGTTGATCTACGTTTCGTCGAAAGAGGAATCTCCATCAACGGCACGGACCAGACGCTAAAACCCAACCAGTACATGTTTTATACCGGATACGACCTCGCACGCTGGGTATCCATATATGGTCTGCTGGGCTATGGCGACGCCAAAACGGAGTACGGTGATCGCGAAGGTGAAATAGCATGGGGCGCTGGAGCTCGGTTCCTTCTGCTCGACCAACTCATTCTGGGAACAATGGAGACAGTTGACCGTATGCGCATTATCGGTAACATCGCTCTAACTTCCCAGGGGTCGGAGTATCAGGGCGAAGATATCAACTGGATGGAAACCACAGGTTCCCTCACAATCGGGTTGATAAACGACATCGAAGGCAATAAAGGTCTCTGGTTCGAAGGTATGGGAATCTATACCGGCGCCTGCTACGACAATCTCAGAAGCAGTGATTTTGATACGGAAGGCGACAGCGTCGGCCTGATCGTCGGTCTTGAGCTCTATGTATCGACTCGTATGTCTGTTGATGTGTGTTATGAGTTTTATGGCGACGACACTGCCATCGGCGCATCTTTCAATATCTCACTGTAAGCAGCGCATACACATTATTTTATAACGCCCGCACACCCGTGCGGGCGTTTTTTGTATCAGTAATCTGACCTAAAAGGGATCACGCAAACTCACGCGCACAGCGTGCAGCACGTCGAAGCATAGGAGAACCGCCCAGCTCCGCCAGCATCTCTTCAAGCATCTCGCCGGCAGGCGGAATATACCCGGCATAGCGAGACATACCCGCTATTTGCGAAAGGCGCCCGAATGCACCCAGGGCCTGACACAAACGCTGAACTGCTGCCCGTGGAAGATCCTCCCCCAGCTCAATGCCTCCCTCGTTGTGATAAAACTCCATCAACTCAGCACGCTGCGGTGCATTCAGCATAACATAAGGGTCACACAGAAGGGATGCCACATCATAAGCAGCCGGGCCCATGCGCATCCCCTGAAAATCGATCAACCAGCAGCGCTCTTCGCTGACAAGGATATTGCTCGACTGAAGATCGCGATGCAGCAGGACTGGCGAACACCCCGATAACCCTCCGCTTATTTCGCCAAGCTCTGTGTAAAGCGCACCCACATCCGCACCATCCCAACCCAGTTGTCCTATAAAGTGCTCTACAAAAAGGTCATGTTCCCAGCGATAGAGCGACTCTCCGAAGGCCGGCTCCAGCTCAACCCCCTCCGCAACAACAAGCGCCGTCCCCTCCCGCTGCACACGGACCAGATTGCATATTGCATCACGGTACAGCCGCAAGCCCCGAACGGGACTGCTCTTCATCAGGCGCTCAAGAGAGCAGGAGCCCAGATCGCGCATCAGCAGGACCCCGCCACACAACTCTGCCAACACCTCCGGCACAGCGACCCCGGCCCTCGCAAGAAGCTCTGAGTGACCAGCATAACGCGCATTCTCTGCACGTTTATCGCCCCGGCGAACTACAATTGCGGAATTACAACCGGAAACCACACGCCAGAACTCTCTATCCGACCCGCGAGCACCCAGGCCCTGAACCGTGGCATCATCCACTCCCAAAGCAAGCACAGAGAGAACCCCTTCAAGCCAGGGCTCCCTTACAGCAGATGCAGGCGCAACAAGACCTTCGACCTCACCGGAAAGCCTGCAGCCGGGTGCCACAATAGCGTCGGTAACCCTGGATCGCGCTTCTACAACCACACCGTCACCAATAATACATCGCAGAAGTTCAACATCTTCACCCAGCACTACCCCGCGCCCAAGGCTCACAAAACCGTCTTCCCCTGCGGAGGCATCGGATTTGGCAACGTATAGAGAGCCTCCCGGCTTGCCCTGCGATGCCGCATCACGCACCTCTTCATGCAGCGACAAACATCGCTCCAGCGTCCCGGCATCCTGCCAGTAAGCATCCTCCGGCGCCACCCCTATAACAGAGCGACCCGCCAACAATGCGGCCTCGTAGGCCTCTACAATGCTGCAGAAGGGAGATTCGGGCAGAAAGTCTACTATTTCGGGCCTTAAAAGCTGCAATCCACAGAAGGTGGCCGTCCCCGGAGAACCTGCATCTCGGCTGCGAAAACATCTGATTCTGCCGGCATCTATATCAACCGTTCTGGGCCCCGTATCAGGTGTAACCCACAAAGCAGCGATAACGTCAGGATTGTTAAGCGCGTCGATAAACTGCTCCGGCTCAAGATCAACGGCGATATCAGCATTAAGCATCCAGAATGGCTCATTCCCCAGCCAACTCCGCATAGGTCTTAAAGCGCCCCCGGTACCGAGAATCTCTCTCTCCTCCGAAAAGCTGATCTTCGGTATCGCATGCATTCGCGAAACAGCGTCACGCAGAGTACCGGCGCCCTGATGGAGATTTATACATACCTCTTCGACACCCCAGCGCCTCAGCATACGCAAAAGATGTTCTGCAAGCGGTACTCCCCAGATTGGGACCAGCGGCTTGGGACAACTCCAGGTCAGCGGACGCATCCGGCTTCCGAAACCAGCCGCCAGAAGAACCGCTTTTCGCGGTAGGCTCCCCTCCGATACGCTGTTCATCTCATCCATCCTCGCCATACAGTAAGACCTCCGCACGCGATGGCAGATATCGTTTTATTCCCGGAAGCCATCCCGCGACCACCTCACGCCAGTGACATCCTGAGGCGAGCATTTCACGGACAGAAGATGTTCCATACAACTTATCGAAAAACTCAGGACGGGCATGCTGATTGCCCCACAGAAAGTCGCTGCCGAGATGCTCACACAGGGCCCACATGATCGCGACCGAGGTAGTCACCGGCTGAAACAGACCTGCGTCATTTACACATAAACGGACACCATCTATAAGTTCACCAAGGTTCACTCCGGCTGACGATTCATAGCGATGCGGGGTAAAAGCAACACCGCCAGGCCCATCTCCGTTCAGGAGATCGCACAGCGACTCGTTATTTATCCCCTCTCCCCCGAACAGACGAAAAGCAAGCCCCGACCCACGACCACAGTCTATCGCCGGCAGCCCCTCGCTGAACACGGTTGCCAAATAGCACATTGCCGATTCCCAGGTACGTATTCCGGGTGAAGGTGGAATCCACTCCGGCCAGTCAACACCTCTGCAGGGATCACGACGGTAGCCCTGCATAGGGATCACCTCAAGCTCCGTGGTCAACGATCCATTCCGTTTTAGCCAGAGGGCAGATTCCCCCGGCGTCATACCGTGGCACATAGGCAGATCGGCCCCGGCCACAAAACTCTCAAAACCGGGGTCGAGCATAGGACCGTCGCAGACAGATGCTAGAGGCACGGGGCGGTCACACACAACCACCTTGACCCCTGCGCTGGCACATGCTTCCAGCATATAGCGCATTGTGGCCAGATATGTATAACAACGCGCGCCTATATCCTGCAGATCCACCACCACGATATCCAAATCCTGCAGCAACTCGGGAGGGGGATGACGCCGTTCGCCATACAGCGACTCTACCGGGATTCCCCAGGCAGGATAAAGGCAGGAATGTACGGCCTCACCGGCTCCGCCGGCACAGAAATAACCATGTTCCGGGCCGAAGATACGCACAAACCGCTCACCCAGCACCGCCCTTAGAGCCTGTGCCGATGTCCTGCCATCAGTGCAGGTAGCGGGCTGATGACTGAGAAGCCCTACTCTCTGCCCATGAAACAGGGCCTCATCAAGCAGCAGATTATCGATTCCAAGCTTAAAAGACACCTATTACCCCCGACATACCAAACGCCTCCCGGGTGGAGGTGAAGTTCTATAATACTCTAAATAGTAAAGGCCCTAAGCCTTACTGTCAGAGAGGTTCACTATACGCCTGCAGCGAACCCCTGCCTCCGCAAAAAGAGAGCGCGTCTGTTCACTGAAGTGGTAGTCCTCGTCATAAACCACTTCAACGATACCGGAATTTATAATCATCTTGGCACAGGTCAGACAGGGGCTCAGGGTAACATAGATCGTGGAACCCTTGAGAGATATTCCATGATATGCGGCCTGTGTAATTGAATTCTCCTCAGCATGTGAGCATATGCAATCGCCCAGCGCTGATCCTGACGGTGCATCGCTTGCACAGCGGGCGCAACCCCCGTCACAGCAATTACGTGTGCCACGCGGAGTACCGTTATAACCGGTAGAGATCAAGCGGCGCTCCTTAACCACAACCGCGGCGACCTTGCGACGAGAGCAGTTTCCGCGACTCGAAACTACATGCGCAATGTCCATAAAATATGTATCCCAATCGGGCCTTTTATCATTGTTACTACTCATGTTCACGAGTATGCAATCAGACGCCTCACAGGTCAACACGGATCTGCCTATATTAACCAATACAGACGGTACGCCAAATTAAAGAAGGTGGACCAAGTGGACAGGGCGGACAGGATTTAGATTAAACGACTCAAACGACCGAAATGACAAAAACAACCCAATGCGACCTAAGCGGGTCGATTAAGTGTAACCGACTAAGAGTGGGGACAAAGTATGCGATTAAGAAAGCAAAGCAGGAGACGGAACCGACTCACGACTCATGACTCACGACTCGCACACGTGATGCCGCCCTTGCGGCAAACGTGCCCCCGCAACCCACTCCTGTCCGTGTAAACGCCCGCAAAGCGGGCTCATCAAGGAAGCAAGGCGCCAGCCAAGCTTCCGAGATGTGAAGGTGGCACCCGTTGGCGCCA
>CAZAKU010000361.1:0-5138 GCA_964485765.1 uncultured Lentisphaerales bacterium | reverse complement strand
CTATACCGCCAATGGGCTCCAGAATAGGTTTATCTGTATAGATGTTTTCCCAGTTCGCGTAGCAAAACCCGGAACGACCCTCCAGTAGGATAATTGACCCCAGAAAGAACTCCAAACTGGAATAATGGTTGTAGTCTTTTTCGGATATGATAATAGCCGCCACGAGGCCTTCGTCCTTGGAGGTGATCGTGCTCCAGTAAATGTGACGTCTGCTGTCATGATCATACGTGGACTGTGTTTGCTCGCTATACTGATCAATATCTTCATAGTGATTAAGCATTGTAAGCCTAAGCTGAGCCCCGCGGGCAAAGGGCATTACATCTGCAGACAGGCCGCCCTGCACGGCCTCGTCCAGAAGACGCATAGCACGAGAACGAAAGAAGAATGTATTAAAGCAATTTGAGGCGGCCATCGCACGCGAGTAGACCGGAGCTGTTGCATCGCCCAACGTTTGTGCATACCTTGTAAGGGCGTAATGATCCGACAGTGGAGAGAGCAGCACAGCAAGGAACATAACGCCTGCTATAACAGGAATACTGAATGGCCGTATGGCAAAAGCCAACAGTAAAGCGGCGGCAATCAAGAATATAGATGAAGGTCCCGACATTGAGAGTAACCTGACAAAAGGCGGACTGTCTGTTGATGCATATGTTCGTATTCTGTATGGGTTCAGCTGCATGACTCCTTTAACCAACTTCTCCGCTTTTACGCGACCTCCCCCCCTGTCAAGCGACACATCTACAAGCGCCTCGCCCTCTGTGGGCAACGGTTCAATGGTAACCTCCAGCCACCCCTTTCTTTCATTTGTGTCGATATACCCCAGCAGAGAGAACAGGTTGAATTTTCTGTTTTGTGACAACTGGAAGTTTCCCATTGTACATGCGACACCTTCCGATCCGAAGTCACCGAAATTGAGCCCTCCGGAGCCATGCTGTGAGCTGGATTTAAAGGTGTAATCTCCCTCCGGCCGGACACGGCAGAGGTGATTGCGCCACTCTACGGAGATATCAGATATACACAGTTCTAACTCAACTGGTCTATCCGCGACCGAAAAGGTATTTGCCAGTTTTATAGGTTTTGCTTCCCACTTCACCAGATGCTGTTGATTACTGACAAGCCCAATTAAGCTATCGAAAACCGATACATTGACAAGCAGACGGCTTCCACTCAGGTCAATCGTTTTAGCGCCGGCATCTGGGTAGCGCGCGCTCAAAGGACGTTCCGGGGCCACCACACTCTGTTCCGTTTTAGGATGGTCCTGAATACGAAACTGCATATCCCGCACCGTTGAGTAGAGCAGCAAAGCTATCACGGCAATTCCGATCGCTCCTGCGGATATCCTCGACCATATCGGCCACTTTCGCTTTGTAAGCGGAATCCCACCCCCTTGCGACAGTTGGCGTGACCATGCCAATACGATAACGAAGACGATAATAATAAGTAAAAGTGTAAGCGGCATAATAATCTCTATTTTAGTTGGTGAATATTTTCTTAATCGCGGCGATCTAACGGGGCACGGCCTTACAGCCTATGCTAAGAAACATGAGTAAGCAAAACCACTATCAGTACCACGACAACAATCACGACAACGACAGCCCCCTGTGCAGCACCTTTTCCCTGTCCGCTGATCTCCTTACGGAGGTAAAGCGGCAATCCTGCAAGCATTAGGACAGGAGCAGCAACTGAACTGACAAGAAGCAGTAACCTCCCCGTTACATCTGCACGTCCATACAACGCTCCCTCTATTGAGGTACACACGCCTGCAAGAACCCCAACCACAATGCACGATATAGTAACGACAACAATTGCCTGAACAGGCGCTTTTGTCTGTGCACCCCACGAGAAGCAGAGAGCCCCCAGAAGAGCAGGGATGCTTACCGCAAGAAAACGTGTATGCTCTGGAATTGGGCGTAAGTAGTTATCGGCAAACCCGGAATCGACCAAGCACCCCCATAGCCACGGCGACACGCTGTAGTGCATCATCTCAACGGCCAGCCAGGCAGACAGCGGCACCACAAGCGCCAGCAGCATCCGGCTCAGATAGCGCTGCAGGCGTGTGGCGGGTTGCGACAAAGCGAACTCCTCCGTCCCCTGAATCACATCATCCGCCGCGAGGCGTGTACATACGATCAGGGCCAGTACGGAATAACAGGCAATAATCACTCCGAAATGACTGAAAAAGGGAACTACAAAGGTCCCGATCAGAAGCGTCCACAGGGGAAGCATCAGTACTGAGCGATGCCGTATCCATTCACAATTGAGCTGTGCCTGGAACGGGGATGATAATTGATGGGTGATCTCCGGCATACTGCTATCTCCTTAATTACAAATCGCCAAAAAGGGCTACAAAAATCTCTTCCAGACTAAGGGGGAATGACTGCAAACGAATATCGCGGCGTGCCTCAAGCGGTGCCAGCGCATCGGGGGTCGGCAGTGCTGCCAGGGCGGTGAGCACCAGGCCATCGCGCTGCTCTCGCATGGTACCGGGGATAGTTATATCCTCCGGCAGCGCATCACCACAGGCAACCACCTGTACGCGCCGCATACTGCTCTTCAGCTCATCCATAGGTCTCGAAAGGCGTAGCTTTCCCTCATCCATAAAGCCTACGTCATCGGCAATCCGCTCCACGTCATCCACCAGATGCGTACTGAGCAGAATGGTGCGCCCTTCGGTATCTACCAAAAGCTCAGCCAGTGTTTCGATCAGGCGGCGGCGGGCAATGGGGTCGAGCCCTGCAGCAGGCTCATCCAGCAGCATTACATCTGCCCGCGTAGCCAGCGCCAGCACTACTGACATCATTCGCTGCTGCCCGCCGGAGAGCTGTCCGGTGCAGCATTCCATACTTATTTCGAATTTCCGAGCCATCTCATACGCATAATCCATATCCCAGCGTGAATACATACGGCTAAGCATCCCGGCGTGCTCCTCGCCTGTCAGCCCGCGATACAGTTGCTGAGTCTGCGAGACATAAGCAACCCGGCTGCGCTGTTCCGCAGACGCCTTCCACATACAGCTCCCCGCTACACTGGTCGTTCCGGCACTGGGACGGAGGAGCCCCATTAAAAGACGAATCGTAGTAGTCTTCCCCGCCCCATTACGTCCTAAAAGGCCATAAACCTTTCCAGTAGAGATATTTAGGTCAAGACCATCCACTGCCCTGACTCCACGCTTATACCGCTTTACCAGCTTTTGCGTCTTTATCGCATAATCACTCATTTCTCTATTCTCCTGCATTCCTCTGCAAGCAATTCCCATAACAACGACTCATCGCCACCAAGCTGCTGTGCTTCAACCGCCAGACGCCGCACCAGTGGACGCAACGTCTCACGACGCGCCTCTTCGCTCATAGCGGGGACACCTTCCGAAATAAACGCCCCTTTCCCCTGCCGCATCTCCAATACCCCCTCATGCTGCAGCTCCGTATAGGCCTTCACCACAGTTGTAGGGTTCACCGCCAGATTACGCGACAGCTCCCGAATGGAGGGCAGGCGCGAACCGGCCGGCAGCGTCCCGGAAACAGCATAATACTTGATCTGCTCCATGATCTGCCGATAGGCCGGAACCCCGGATTGGTTATCTAGTTGAAAATGTAACACCGTAAATCATCCCTTCTGGTTTGCTGTACGGGTGTATGGTATGACCCATACAGTTCGAGCGCAAGTAAAAAGTTTGCTTTTCTGAAAAAATGGCCTGCCTGCACCCCCGGGTATCGTGAAAATGTGTAAATCGACACAAACAGCACCTTCGGCATACGAAGAGGAAAACAGCGAATTTTCCGTTCATTCATGCAACCCTGAGTGCATTTCGGCAAAAAACATCCCTTTTCACTCCTTTTTCTGTATGAGAACTACTGTATTTTATGTATACTTCCTGCTCATTTTTACTAGCTTGGCACGGAAACGTAAAGTTCTGTGTATGAGCAATATGTGCAATAAGGAAATAGCGCCCATGAATGAGATAAAAGAGGGTTTTGTTTTACTGGTTGTGGGAATGGGTACAGTGATGCTCTTCCTCAGCCTTATGGTGATGGTAATGCAGGGCACATCGCGTGTACTCCAGCGTTTCACGCACCTTTTACCGGAGCAGGAGGTTGCAAAACCTAAGCGCCCGGGACCCAAAAACGATGATCTTGAACAAATTGCCGTTGCGATTGCCGTCGCAAAGGCTCGCAGAACGCAATTGACATAATAGACAGATAGCAAGGAGAGCAAAATCGTGGCCACAAAGAAGGTTAAATTTATGTGCACGGCATTCCGTGACGGATTTCAGTCCGTATACGGTGCACGCGTACTGACAGAAGATTTCATGCCGGCAGTACAAGCCGCACGTGATGCAGGCATTTCATGGTTCGAGGCAGGAGGCGGCGCACGCTTCCAGAGTCTCTATTTTTACTGTAACCAGGATGCATTCGAGATGATGGACCGCTTCCGCGAGGTCGCCGGCCCCGACGCCGACCTGCAGACGCTTGCCCGTGGTGTGAATGTTGTAGGGCTCGATTCGCAGTCCAGCGATGTTATCAAGATGCACGCCGACCTCTTCAAGAAGCACGGTATCAGCTCGATTCGTAACTTCGACGCCCTGAACGACGTCCAGAACCTGATCTACAGCGGCCGCTGCATCCATGAAGCGGGGCTGAAGCATCAGGTCTGTGTAACGATGATGGAGCTGCCCCCCGGTTGCGAGGGTGCACACGACGCCGCCTTTTACAGCAAGGTCCTGAAAGGGATCCTCGATGCCGATCTCCCCTTCGACTCGGTCTGTTTCAAGGATGCCTCAGGCACCGCCGTCCCAAGCAAGGTATACGAAAGCATCAAAGCCGCACGCAAGTTACTGGGCGACGATGTTCACATTCACTTCCACAGCCACGAGACCGCCGGCATCTGTATTGCCGGATATAAAGCGGCTCTCGACGCCGGCGCCGACGGTATTGACCTCTCGATGTCCCCCGTTTCGGGTGGCACCTGCCAGAGTGATATCATTACCATGTGGCACGCGCTGCGCGGAACCGAGTATGATCTGGGCGTGGATATCGACAAGGTCCGCGAGGCCGAAGCGGTCTTTAAAGATTGCATGAAAGATTACTTCCTGCCGCCGGAAGCAACTGCGGTTGAGCCGATGATCCCCTGGAGCCCTATGC
>CAZAKU010000360.1:0-4351 GCA_964485765.1 uncultured Lentisphaerales bacterium | reverse complement strand
GAAGTTGCCGCACTTCAGGGGTTGGAGATACTGAATCCCTCCGTTATCAAGGTAGTTAACAGTGCCTTGCTTCAGAACAAGCCTATCGGCTTTGTCGGGCCGGAGTCTCTGAGAAAGCTTTACTACGGTGCACGGGATTGCGTTCGCTCTGTCGATGCGGCAGGGCCGTTTCCTGATGACCTGATGGCGGTCGTCTCTTTGGATGCAGAGCTCCCGGATGATCTCGGCATGCCACAACTGCGTTTACGCAGTCAGCCTCTTGTGCTGGGGATAGGGTGTCGGCGCGGCACATCCTCTGACGAGATCGCCAAAGCCGTGGATGAGACCATGCGCTGGTATGACCTGCCATTCTCCCGGGTTGATGCGGTGGCAAGCTCTGTCGTGAAGAGCGATGAGGCAGGGCTGCTGGAGTTCGCCGATAAGAACGGCCTCGGGTTGAGCTTCTTTGAATCCGGGGATTTGGCAAAAGTTGATGTTCCCACTCCGTCTGAGATGCCGCTGAAATATCTCGGGACACCTTCAGTTGCTGAGGCGGCGTCTGTTTTGGCTTCAGAGGGCCGCTTGCTGACGCCAAAACATATCTGCGGCAATGTGACTGTCGCAGTCAGTGTTCGGGTGCATCCCCGGGTAGAGGCTGATGCTGCTGTCTGCAGTAGTGGACGCATCTTTGCCGTCGGTATCGGTTCGGGAGCCGTTGATACTATGACTCCCCAGGCACGGAGGGCTCTGAGAGATTCCGATGTCATTGTCGGGTATAAAGCATATATTGAGCAGGTGTCACCTATAACAGTGGGGAAGAAAATTCTCTCCTCCGGTATGCGCCAGGAGGTCGACCGCTGCAAAGCAGCAATAGCTGAAGCGGAGGCTGGAAGTACCGTGGCGGTTATATGCTCGGGTGATGCCGGTGTTTACGGTATGGCCGGTTTGCTGCTTGAGCTTCTTGGTGACGATAATGACTCGGTAGAGCTGGTCGTTATTCCCGGTGTTACGGCTGCACTGAGCTCCGCCGCAGTTCTGGGTGCACCGCTTATGAACGATTTTGCAGTTATAAGTCTCTCGGATCTGCTGACAGAGCGTCCGCTTATTATAAAGAGACTGAAGGCCGTGGCAGAATCCGGTATGCCCTGTGCTCTTTACAATCCGCGTAGTCGTAAACGGATAGAGCTCCTGGATGAGGCGCTCAGAATATTTGCCGAAGCGGGTGGCGAGAACCTTGCCTGCGGTTATGTACGCAACGCCGGACGCAGTGGCGAAATCGTCTGGGCTGGTAGAATCTCTGATTTCAAACCGGAAGATGTGGATATGTTCACTACCGTGATAATTGGTGGCCCCGGCACTGACATTATTAATGGACGTCTTGTAACCCGCAGGGGTTATAAAAAACGTGGAGTGTGCTAGGTGTTTGCCTCTTTATGTATAGCCGGTACGCATTCCGGGGTCGGCAAAACCACGCTGACACTTGGCATACTGGCCGCACTGCGTGCACGTGGTTTGCAGGTCCAGCCGTTTAAGTGCGGGCCCGATTTCATCGACCCCGGGCATCATCGTCGCGCCAGTGGTGTAGTTTCGCGCAATCTCGACGGTTGGATGATGGGGGAAGAGGGCGTTATGGAATCCTATGCGCGCGCCTCCGGATCGGCCGATGTTGCCGTTGTGGAAGGGGTAATGGGGCTCTTTGACGGTGCATCTTCCAGCGCGATTGCCGGCAGCACGGCTCATGTTTGCAGAATGCTTGATATTCCGATTGTTCTGGTGGTGAATGCGAAGGCGATGGCCCGTTCTGTGGCTGCACTGGTGAAAGGTTTTGTCTCATTTGAGGAGGGGAGCAGGATTGTTGGCGTAGTAGCTAATAATGTCTCCTCTGAGCGCCATGCCGAGATATTGCGTGAAGCTCTTGAGAGCGCATCTCTGCCGCCTCTGCTGGGCACATTGCCGACCCGAGAAAGCTGGCATACTCCTGAGAGACATCTGGGTCTTGTAGCCGAGAGTGAGGAGTCCAGAGGTGATGAGTGGTTTGCTGAACTGGCTCGTGACGTCGAAAATGATCTGGATCTGGATCTGCTGCTGAAGATGTGTGAGGCTTCTCGCCCTTTGGAACCAGCGCCCCAATGCTGCTCTGATGCCGTATTGCCATCTGTCCGCATTGGTATCGCACGCGATGAGGCCTTTCATTTTTACTATGAGGATAATCTGGATATGCTGCGTCGTTTCGGTGCAGAGCTTATCTCCTTCTCTCCGCTTCACGATAATGAGCTGCCACCCGGTTTGGATGGCCTCTATATCGGGGGTGGCTTTCCTGAGATGTTTGCGCAGCAGCTATCTGCTAATAAAGATATGCGCAGCAGCATTAAGAGCTTTGCCGATCAGAATGGCCATATATATGCCGAGTGCGGCGGATTCATGTATCTATGCCGGCAATTAACCGATATGGATGGCAACAGTTATGATATGTGCGGCGCTCTCCCTGCCGGTACGACTATGGAGTCACGGCTGAATCGCCTGGGCTATATAGAGGCGAAAACAGTGGGAGAGGGGCTGTTCGGTCCATCCGGAACAAGCTTGCGCGGTCATGAGTTTCATTGGTCCTCGTGTGAGAATGATGGACAGTGTGAAGGGGCCGCTTTCGATGTAACCTTCCTTAGGCGTAAAGGCCATGAGCGACGCGGGATTCACCGTGGTCGGGTATGGGCATCATATTCTCACCTGCATTTCGCATCGAACCCGGATGCCTGTCGAATGTGGGTAAAGGAGTTGTCAGCATGAGTGGCCGTGTACATATATATACCGGCGACGGGAAGGGCAAAACTACCGCCTGCATGGGATTGGCTCTGCGAGCTGTCGGTGCAGGGAAGAGGGTCTTCATAGGGCAATTCATAAAGGGCAAACCTTCCGCTGAGGTGCGTGTTCTTATGGAGCGCTGTCCCGAGGTGACGGCTGAGCAGTTTGGTTCGGGTTGCTTCATACGCAAAGCGCCAACGCAGGAAGATCTGGATGGTGCCCGTTGTGGAATTAACCGGTTGCGTGAAGTTTTGAGTGGGGGTGAGTACGACATGGTGATAGTGGATGAGGCGCTCGGCGCGTTGAAAGCCGGGCTGTTCTGTGTTGATGATCTGCTGGAGCTTATAGATTCGGCATCCCCTATGGTGGAGGTAGTTCTTAGCGGCCGTAATGCACCCCCGGTGCTTGTTGAACGGGCGGACCTTGTGACGGAGATGCGGAAGGTAAAACACTATTATGATGCCGGTGTAGAGGCACGTGAAGGAATTGAGTTTTAAGAGGTATTGGTATGTTGAAAAATGAGATCATTAAATCGCTGAGAGGATGCGTGAGTGCTGTGAGGCTGCTATCCAACCTGCCATGTCCCGGAGAGGAGGCGGAGTCGATAGGTGAGGCCCGTTCATGGTTTCCCGCGGTTGGGTTGCTTCTCGGTGGGCTGATGGTGAGTGTCGGGTGGATTGCGTATGCATGCTCACATAGATGGGTTGACCTGTCGGCATTTGTTATGCTGCTCTTTTCAGCATGGATGACCCGGGGGTTTCATCTCGATGGGCTAAGCGACTGGGCCGATGGCTTCTGGGGTGGTTTCACCCGTGAAAGAACGCTGGAGATAATGAAGGACTCCCGTGTCGGCGCCTTCGGGGTGATTGTTCTGGTTCTGGTGTTGATCGGTAAATTGCTGGCGTTTTCAATGTTAATCGAGATGGGAGAGTGGGGCTGGATCGTCTCGGCCTGTGTTCTTTCGCGTACCGCTCAGGTGGTGTTGGCCGGGACGCAGCCGTATGCGCGGCCGGAAGGGGGTACCGGGGGTGATTTTGTTACGGGCACCCATCCTCGCAATATCATAGTTCCAGCTGTTATTATGCTTATAATGCTGCCCGTTCTGACAGGGTCTATTTTGAGTGTACTGCTGGTTAGCGCGATTGTAATGGGTGTGGTGTTGATTTTTGGGCGCTGGTGTCGCAAGAAGATCGGCGGTGTTACGGGCGACCTACTGGGAACCTGCAGTGAGATGTCAGAGTTGCTTACGCTTATTCTGGCTGTTTGTGTGTTGGGAGGGGCGCAATAATGCCTTTGGTTTGGCTGCTGTTATCTGCTGCCGTCATCGACGCTGTTGCGGGTGACCCCGTGTATCGATTTCATCCCGTGCGGCTGATCGGGTTGCTCATCGGTTTTTGTGAGCGGCTGTTGATGCGCTTGGGTCTTAAAGGGCGTGCGGGCGGAGTTCTGCTTCTCTTTGCCGTCGCTGTTATCTCCATTGCTTTCTATATTGCTGTTCGATTGTGTCTCTCCATGCTGCATCCCTGGGTAGCTGGGGTGTGGGATGTTTTCATGCTTTTTTCCTGTGTAGCAC
>CAZAKU010000359.1:0-4766 GCA_964485765.1 uncultured Lentisphaerales bacterium | reverse complement strand
TCCTGAAAGAGGACAACATTGTATGTCACTGCTTCGGTGTCAGCGAAGATCATATTCTTCAGGTAGTGCGTGAAAATAATCTTAAAACCGTTGACGAGGTAACTAACTACTGCAAGGCCGGTGGCGGTTGCGGGATGTGTCAGTCCGACATTGCTGACCTTATTGAACGGGTCGCGGAGGAGGAGAAAACGAAACAGCCGTCTGCAACTACCGGTGGAACGCTCACAAACCTGCAGAAGATTCAGCTTATTCAGGAGACAATGGACCGAGAAATTCGTCCCCTGCTGCAGCGTGATGGCGGCGACGCCGAGCTAATTGATGTAGAGGGCAACAAAGTCATAATCTCTTTCCGGGGAATGTGCGCGGGGTGTCATGCGGCAGATTTCACCAAAAAGGATGTTATCGAGGCGAAACTACGGGAATTCGTATGCGATGAGATCACAGTTGAGGAGGCAAAATAATGTCACGCCTCATTTACATGGATTGTAACGCAACCACGCGTGTGTCCCCTGAAGTTACCGAGTCGATGATGCCATTCTTCACGGAGCTTTGGGGCAACCCCTCCAGCATGCACGCCTTTGGCGGCAAGGTAGCCAGGTACGTTGAAGAAGCCCGTGCGAAAGTGGCCGCTCTAATCAATGCATCTCCTGCTGAGATAGTTTTTACAAGTTGCGGCACTGAAAGTGACAACATGGCCGTGTATGGAGTGGCCGAAGTCCTCGGAAGCGGAGCCCATATAATTACCAGCCGCGTTGAACACCCCGCTATACTGGGCCCGTGCCGTCACTTCAAAGAGCATGGTTTCCAGCTCACCGAGATTGGGGTCGACAGCGTGGGGCAGTTAGACCTGACCGAACTTGAGCGTACAGTCTCGGAGAACCCGGGCATAGTAAGCATCATGTGGGCTAACAACGAAACCGGCGTTATATTCCCGATGGAGGAGATAACAGCTATTGTTAAACGTGCCGGGGGAATCCTGCACACAGATGCGGTTCAGGCTGCCGGCAAGTTGACTATTGACGTGCAGAAGGTTCCGGTCGATATGCTATCCCTGTCGGGGCACAAGATACATGCACCCAAGGGTGTCGGGGCACTATACATCCGTCGGGGCACTAAACTGAAGACCTTCCAAATGGGCGGACACCAGGAGCACGGTCGCCGCGGCGGGACAGAGAATGTTCCATATATAGTCGGATTAGGTACAGCGTGCGAGCTTGCCTCAAAGCATATAGCAGATGGTGAAAGTGAACGTATTGCCGCACTGCGCGACAAACTGGAGAGCTCACTTCTTGAGATATGTCCCGACACAAGGATCAATGGCGACCGAATCAACCGGTTACCGAACACAACCAACATAAGCTTTGAGTTTATCGAGGGTGAGTCGGTTCTGTACCACCTGAGTGATTTAGGAATCACAGCATCCTCCGGCTCGGCATGCAGCAGCGGATCACTTGAGCCTTCACATGTGATACGGGCTATGGGCGTACCATTCACAGCCGCACACGGATCAATACGCTTCAGTCTCAGCCGTTACTCGACAGATGCTGATGTAGATTATGCGATAGAACAGGTCCCGCCAGTAGTAAATAAGCTGCGAAAGCTCTCTCCCTTTGTTGATTAGCCCGACAACAAAAAGCCCGGGATCAGGAAGACTCCTGCCCGGGCTATACAAGTCAATACCAACTACTACTATTCTGTAGTTGTCTCCTCCGTCGCCGGAACATCCGGGACAGCAGGAAGCACAGGTGCTTCTACATCTGGGACAACCGTATCGTCGCCGGCGTCAGTCGCCGGTACTACAGGAACAGCAGGAAGCACAGGTGCTTCTACATCTGGGACAACCGTATCTTCGCCGGCGTCAGTAACCGGTACTGCGGGAGCAGGAGTTGTCAGATCTTCTATGGGGGAATCTGGCAACGGCGCTACAGGCGTATCGGGTGCAGGCGAGGGTGCTGTTGCATTAACCCTACCAACCACACCCCGGTTAACCCTACCCCTACCGGATATGGAACCGAGAACGCCCAAAACAAGGGTATTCACCAGAAAAATGATGCCCAGAATAACAGTGGCACGTGTAAGCACATTACCCATCTGTGCGCCAAAAATGGCCTCTCCTGAGCCTGATCCAAAGCTCATGCCTACGCCCTGCCCCTTGCTACGCTGAACAAGGATAACAACCAAAAGCAGAACACAAGTAATAATCTCAAGCATTACCAACAAGAACAGAACGATACCCATACTATCTCCTCTGACGCTTTAATGGCGCCTCTTTTATCAACAACTGCTTACTGTGCCGCTCGCACAATACCCACAAAAGAATCAGCTTCAAGCGCTGCGCCACCTATCAGGCCGCCATCAATATCAGGCTGCGAAAGCAATTCGACAGCATTAGCAGGCTTCATACTGCCACCATACTGAATACGGATTGTTTCGGCAATTTCAGAGCCACCCATCTCCGCCAGCACGGAACGTATCATGGCATGAACATCCTGCGCCTGCTGCGGGCTTGCAGTCAGGCCGGTGCCGATAGCCCATATAGGCTCATAAGCGACTACGACACCAGCCAGAGCGTCGCCCAGGCCTGCCATAGACTCGCGAACCTGTCCACCGACGACCTCAAAAGTTTTTTCGGCTTCACGCTCCTCAAGAGTCTCTCCAACGCAAACAATAGGAATCAAACCAGCTGCTAACGCGGCTTTCGTCTTTTTATTCACAATCTGATCGGTCTCACCAAAATATGAACGGCGTTCACTATGCCCGAGGATAACGTACCCGGCATCCAGATCCTTAAGCATCTCTGCAGAAATCTCACCGGTGAATGCACCGGACTCTTCCCAATGCATATTCTGGGCTCCGAGGCCGATCGTGGAATCGCCTATCGCGCTTGCGGCATCTTTCAAATCAGTTGCAGGCGGACATACAACGACATCAGCCGCGTCACCGCACTCAGCCATCGCCGCTTTAATCTCAGCAACCAGCGTAACAGCCTCAGAGGCTGTTTTGTTCATTTTCCAATTACCTGCAATAATTTTCCTGCGTGCCATTATTCGTTTCCTCTATATCTGCATCCGTAATGTCAATTTATACTATATTTACCACTGATACTGCAATGCTCCGCAGAGATCAGTTCATTGTCGCAAATTAAGCCTTATCACTCAAGGCAGCTATTCCCGGCAACATCTTGCCTTCCATAAACTCCAGCGATGCTCCGCCACCGGTACTGATATGCGACATTTTATCTGCCAGCCCACTTTTGTGCACAGCGCTGACACTATCGCCACCACCGATAACACTGATGCAGTCAGCATCGGCTACGGCCTGACACACACCGAATGTGCCCGCGGCGAAAGGTGCCATTTCAAAGCATCCCATCGGTCCGTTCCACATAACAGTCTTCGCTTCAGCAATCACAGCTGAATACTGCTTCAGAGTTTCAGGGCCAATATCCAGCGCCATCCAACCGTCGGCAATGTCGCCTTCCACAACTTCGGTATTGGCATCGGCCGAAAATGCATCAGCGACCACGTTATCAATCGGCAGCAACAGATTAACACCCTTGCCTGCAGCCTGAGCCAGTATTTCACGCGCCAGTTCGACCTTGTCATCCTCTACCAGGGAATTACCAATGGAAATGCCCTGAGCCTTATAAAAGGTATAAGCCATCCCGCCACCGATCAGAATTGTATCACACTTGTCCAGTAGGTTCGTTACGACATCGATCTTGCCACTGATCTTGGCGCCGCCGATAATTGCCACAAATGGGGCTTCAGGAGCCGACAAAACGCCACCGATATACTCAATCTCCTTCTCAAGAAGGAAACCGGCCGCACTCTCTTCCATATAGTTGGTTACAACCGCCATTGATGCATGCGCACGGTGAGCTGTGCCAAAAGCATCACATATATATACATCGCCCAGTTCAGCCAGCTGCTCGGAGAAAGCGATCTGTGCCTGCTTCATAGCTTCTTTTGCTGCAACCTTTTCCTCTGCACTCGCATCATCTGCCAGCTTAGCTTTGCCCTCTTCCTCGGGATGGAAGCGAAGATTTCCAAGTACGGTCACACTGCCAGGCTGCATGGAATCAACCATTGTCTTCACTTCGCTGCCAACACAATCTGGAGCAAAACTGACTGGGGCATCGACCAGGGAGGCAAGATAATCAGCGGCGGGCTTAAGACTGAACGCCGGATTCACACTACCCTTCGGACGTCCCAGATGACTCATCAGGACCAGAGAGGCACCCTCCTGCTCCAGCACATACTCAATAGTCGGCAGAGCTGCACGGATACGGGTATCATCGCCTACCTTACCCTCGTCCGTCAGCGGCACGTTAAAATCCACACGCATAAGAACGCGTTTACCCTTCAGATCAAGATCACGAATCGTCTTTTTGTTCATTTTCACTTCCTCAAAATCAGCAAAATCATGACCGGCACGGCAACGCCGAACCGATCGAGTCCACGGAAACCGCACATAGTAGCAAAAATACGCCTTGCCGCAACCTAAAACAGAGGTCCAGGCTGGAATCACAGTGATTGGCGACATTCCCACGAGACATGCAGTGCATGAATTCCTGAAGTTCTAAAGGAGATGTCGAAAAGGAAGCACGGAGGAGAACGCCGGGTTATGAACCCGACGACTTGGCTGCATACGCCTTTTCGACTTTATCGGCTATATCACGATAGCCAATATCTACGGAGTAGATCTTCTTAAAGGTTTCCAGAGCACGGTCGAAGTCGTTCATCTTCTCACAGACCTCTCCAAGC
>CAZAKU010000358.1:0-3588 GCA_964485765.1 uncultured Lentisphaerales bacterium | reverse complement strand
GGGTTGCGAGATGGGGACCGAATTGGGGGCAATCGGTCAACGAGAACGGCGACCCGCCTGCAACGCTGTAGCACTGCGGGCAGGTCGTCAACCGAAAAGGGCAGGGGTAGATGAATAGGGAATGGAGAATTAGGAATTGGGAATAGGGAAAAGAACAACAGGAATAGTAGGTCGAAAGTGACAACTTTAGATCAGGACTTGACCGCCACGTTTGCCGCACACGTGATGCCGCTCCGCGGCAAACGTGGCTTCGCAGGGCGGCATCACGTGTGCGAGTCGTGAGTCATGAGTCGGTTTCGTCTCCGCTTTGCTTTCTAGAACACTTAATCCCACACTTAATCCACACCCTTAGTCGGTTACACTTGCTCGTCTGCTTAGTCGGCCAAGTCGCCTCAACCCGGTTTACGTCCTTTGTGTCGTTTATGTCGTTTTTATCCGGTCACCGGGTCATCGGGTTATGTCGCCATGATGCTGTTCACGGCGGTTAAGTGCTTTGCGGAATATGCGCCAGTCGGGGTAAAATTTATCCATAATCATTTTGAAGCGTGCGTTGTGCGAGGGCTCCAGCAGGTGTGCAAGCTCATGAACGATTATATATTCTAGATGTTGCGGTGTTCGCTTGGCCAGTTCGGGGTTGATCCTGATCGTTCTGCGCTGCGGGGTGCAGCTTCCCCAGCGTGTTTTCATCTTACGCACCGAGAATGATCTCACCGAAACCGCCATTATACTCTCCCATTTCTTGATCAGTGGCGGGGTTTTGTGTGTGACCTGCTCCTTGTACCAGTTCATCAGCAGTCCGTGACGATCTTCACTCGATGAACCCGGGGGAGGTCGCAGAATCAGTTTGTTTCCCTCAATTGAAACAGTTGGGATGGAGTGGGTTTCCTCTATATGGAGCTCAAGGTTCTCTCCCCATACAGGGTGCATCTCATCTTTGGCGTAGTTCTTAACAGTTTCATGTTTCTGGACACGCATGCGCAACTGCTGTCTCTGGATCCAGACCAGTTTATGGAGTATGAAGAGGCGGATCTCCTTCAAAGGAGTATGAAAGGGCGCGGTTACTTTAACGGCACCATCCGGCGGATATATCCGAAGATGGATGTTACGTATCCGCTTGCGGGTGATCTCCACTTCTATGTTGCCGATTGTGGCGCTCTCGGTTCGCGATTCTTTTCGTCTCATGGTGATTGTTCTGCTGGCGTGTTTATAGGGTTTCTGTGATCTCTTCAGGTTTAAGCATGCTGCGGAATTGTCCGGGGGTGAGCGATATCGCTTTCTTCATTGTTCGGGTGAAGTGACTCTGGTCGTAGAACCCGCAGGTCGCGGCAATTTCACTAAGCTCAAAATCGGTGGTTGCAAGCAGGCGCTTGGCGGCGGAGATGCGAATCTCGCTTAGCAGTGCCGAGAACGATTTTCCGGTCTCGCGCTTCAGTCGGTGGCCCAGAGAGGAGATGCTGGCACCAACGGCGGTTGCAAGCTCAGGCAGCGAGACCGGGTCGGCATAGTGATTTTCGAGCCAGTTTATGGCTCTTTCACTGAGTGTATTGTGATTGCTCTCTTCAAGGGTGGGGGAGGTGAAATAATCCATAATGACTCTGGCTATTTCGTAACAGCAGTCTTCGGTTGAGTGGGCCTGCTCGAGGCGTGCCAGGTACTTGAGTTCGCGTCCGCTGGCCTCCTGCCAGGATATTCCATCGAGAATTCGCTGGCTGGTGAAAATAGCCAGGAGTGCCCGCAGGTGGGCCTTAAGCTTATCCTGATTCCAGTTGCTCATAAGCAGCAGTTTTGCCAAGTATTTCGACGAGAAGCGCATGGCCCCCTCCTGATCGTGCCGCTGCAGATGGGCGAATAGCTGGTAGGTGTCGCCCAGTATGTCGGGTGGCGAGGGCGCATTCAGGCGCACATCAGCCACAGCACCGGCAATTGCCCGCTGCTGCTCATATTTGCTGTTCTGAAGCTTGAAGAATTCGGGTTCATTAATGCCCGATGAAAATGTGCTTTCGAGTGCGAATATTCCCAGTCCGCGCAGCACCCCCGGCGCTATCGGGCGCACAGAGCCCAGGTGGCACAGAAAATCGCTTAGTCTGGCATTGGGCAGGGGGGTTAGACGCTGTTCGATTGTACGCTCCAGCTCCGATTTTTCCTCCCCCTCTGTAAAATAGCCTCCAAGTGCTATTCCTCCCTGACAGATGTTATCGGGCGCTATGGCAACAGTTACAAAAAGCAGCCCGGCCCAGCAACGGTAGAAGTAAGGCTCTCCTGATGAGATCGAGTGCATGGTTGCATCGCAGCAGGCATAACGGCATAATGGCGCAGTGGCTGGGTGCAGCAGGCAATAATTGCAGAAGTTACATACGCTTTGGTTCTTCTGAAGAGACCGTTTGTGAAGGCTGTGGTATACGCCACCGGCATTGCTCAACTCTGCAATATCTGAGAGGATTGTATCGATTCGATTGAACATTTCGCTCTTCATGTGGCAGAATTGTACAATAGTTGTGCAGAATGGTGCAATAACTGAATAAGATCTCCTGTTATTTTACGCATGTTGTTAAGAGAGTATCTATACTTTGGAGAGTGTTATGTCTAAGAGAACTTTGGATCCCACGAAAATGGCGGACTGGCAGGTTGCCGAGGCAGCCGAGCAGGATATGAAAACGTTTGAGCAGATCGGAGCGGACCTCGGGTTGAAACCGGAGGAGATGATTCCGATGGGTTACGCCGTGGGCAAGGTGGATTATGTTAAGGCAATGGCACGATTGTCGGATCGTCCGATCGGCAAATACATTGATGTTACTGCGATCACACCTACTCCGCTTGGCGAGGGTAAAACCACTACCACAATCGGCCTGATTGAGGGCCTTGGGCGTCTTAAGAAGCGTGTTACCGGTGCGATCCGACAACCCAGCAGCGGCCCGACATTCAACATTAAGGGTTCGGCTGCCGGTGGAGGCCTTTCGCAGTGTATCCCGCTGACACCTCTCTCTATCCGCCTAACGGGCGACATTGATTCGATCACCAATGCGCATAACCTGGCGATGGTTGCGCTTACCTCGCGTATGCAGCACGAGCATAACTATGATGATGATCGTCTTAAGAAGATCGGCATCAAGCGGCTCGATATTGACCCTGATCGGGTGCATATAAAGTGGGCAATTGACTTCTGCGCCCAGGCACTGCGTAACATCACTATTGGCCATGGCGGCAAGATGGATGGCCTTGAGATGCGCTCCGGTTTTCAGATATCGGTCTCGAGTGAGATAATGGCGATCCTGGCGGTATCGAGCAGTTTGGCTGATATGCGTGAGCGCATGGCTAAGATTGTGGTGGCACACAGTCGCTCGGGTGAGGAGGTTACAACGGCTGATCTGCAGGTCGATGGTGCTATGACTGCCTGGATGCTGGATGCGCTGAATCCGAACCTGATGCAGACAATCGAGGGTAATCCGGTATTTGTACATGCCGGCCCATTTGCCAATATTGCTATCGGGCAGAGCTCAGTGATTGCCGATCAGCTCGGGGTACGTCTGGCCGACTACCATGTAACCGAGAGTGGTTTCGGTGCCGATATCGGCTTCGAAAAATTCTGGA
>CAZAKU010000357.1:0-2705 GCA_964485765.1 uncultured Lentisphaerales bacterium | reverse complement strand
GGACCTTACCTCGATCCTCCACAATTAATACACCCCCACCGCAGGGAAAGGGCACTTCCCCGCCCCGGCGCCACCCCTATACAACTTGACGGCGAATTAATTCCGGCCGAAAGGGAGCTCAAAATCGCAGTCGAACGTTTCGCCCTGCGTGTCCTTATACCTGCTCCGACACGATTAAGATCCAACAGGAATACAGCATGAATTTCGAACCGGACTACAGACATTTCGAATCAGTAATGCAGAATAAAAGGCCAGCCAGGCTGCCTCTATACGAGCATTTGATTAAAACTACCGTTATGGAACAGGTGCTGGACATCAAGTTTTCGGATCTACTTGGTGGATCTCCGGCTGACAAAAAGGAGTTTTTCAGGCACTACTGCCTCTTTTTCAAAGAGATGACCTACGACACCGTCAGGGGGGGGAAGTTTCCGAATTGATCTTTATGGCGGGATATGTGAAAATCTGTTCATTGAGTGGGTTGGTTGTATTCCATAATACGACATGCCTATAAACAAAATGTGAACATGACTTATATACATGTAATACAAAACGGAGGTCCACCATGTGGAAAAGCAAAAACATTTCACCTCATAAATCCGGCACTCTGGCGGCAGTAGGCGCAATTCTGGCAGCAGGGATAGTGGGGGCAAACGCACAGGATGGAGCGATCATTCGCGACGCAGAGTATTACATTCTGGAGGCACAGCACAAGGAAGCCTGGGCAGCCGATAATGAATCTGTGGACGCAAAGCTTCTCGCATTCAGACAGAAAAACGGCGGAAAGGCGCCAAATATTGTATATATTCTGATTGATGATGTCGGCTTTGGAGATCTTGGAATCCCGGAGTTGAATGCTATACGTGGTTATAAAACTCCCCACATCAATAAAATTGCACGCGAGGGAATGCGATTCGCCCGAATGTATACAGAGCCCTCCTGCACACCTACGCGCGTAGCTTTCATGACGGGCCGCCAACCATTCCGGTACGGCATGGGTGACACCGCCGTAGATATAGCAGGATTCGGTCTGCCGGGCAAAGAGGTCACTCTGGCCGAAATGCTGTCGGACACCGGATACAACACCGTCCATATCGGTAAATGGCATATGGGCGACATTATGGAAGCCTGGCCAAACCATCAGGGATTCGACTTTGCTGCATTTCCAATACATCAGCAGGGGCAATTGACCATATTCAATGACGATGCGGCCAGAGAGGAAGTAAGCATAGGCATCGGCCCAGGTCATGCCGATACCAGCCTGACTCTTGACAATTGGCATCGTCCGAATCCAGGCGCCATGGTAACAGGAGTTGAAGGAAAACGCGGCGAAAAGGTGCGCGAAGTGCACATGAAAGCCGGTGAACGCTGGACAGAGGCAAAATACCACGAGATGAATGTTCGCTATCAGGCACAGACAATGGAACACCTGCGCAAGCTGGCAGCAAAGGACAAGCCTTTCTTCCTGCAATACTGGCCACTTTACCCCCTGACCGGCCCGCGTACTACTACAGAAGAGTACACGACGCGTAATGGAGGCACATACGTTGAGAAAATGAAACTTCTCGATACATGGATTGGCGAAATTACAGCAGAGATGAACACTCTGGGAATTGCAGATAACACACTCTTGATTGTCATGGGCGATAATGGACATTTCACATAATACTCCCCCGAAAGCGGCTTTACTCCAATGGTATTCCGTGGTGGCAAAGCTGACACCTCGGAAGGTGGTGTTCGAGTAGATGCATTTGTACGCTGGCCGGGAATGATCGAAGCCGGCTCAATAGTCAGCGACATTGTACATGTAACCGATCTGTTCACCAGCATAGCCCGTTTATGCGGTGCAGAGGATAAAATTCCCAGAGACCGGCTAATTGATGGCGTCGACCAGACAGCCCTTATGCTGGAAGGTGAAACCCATGGCCGCCGGGACTACGTATTCATATACTCCGGTAGTAAGTTGGAGCAGGTCATCAAAGAACGCTTTAAGATGAAGATGCCCGGACCGGGTGAAAACCCAATCGGGGCTAAATTTTATGACCTGTACCGCGACACCCGGGAAGAATACTCCGTATCCACCGAGGTCGGCGCATGGGGTGGAGCCGAGTTCGCCCGCATAATTCAGCGACACCTTAAACGCAAAGTAAAATACCCCGATGAACCACCGGCATACGGCATTCCTTACGACGGTATTATAAACCTCCGACCAGAGAGCAAAGCAGCTGTTGAACAGTTCCTGATCAAACAGAAATCACCGCAAATGTAATTATACTAATATCGGTTTGAGCGGAGTCTCTGTGCATGCGCAGGACTCCGCTTAATGTTGTCCGGGGTAGCCCTCTCCCCATCTCGCAACACAAGCAACCCATTGCGCAGTGGTAAACGAACTGCTTCGACTAAGCTGTCGAGTAAGTGTAACCGACTAAGGGTGGGGATTAAGTGTGCTAGAAAGAGCGAGAGAGGCCCCGGTTAACGATTACGGCAACCCTCCTTCGCAAAATGCTGCGGAGGGCAGGCGATAGCGGTGGACGATTGTGAGGAAGCGCCAATGTCAGGCACGGCTTTACCAAGATTGAATAGTCAACCGCGCGGCCTACCGCCTACTCAACCCTCTCTCCAATCCGCGACCTCCGGCCTCGCCACGTGATGCCGCGCTGCGGCAAACGTGGCTTCGCACTTGTCACGGCGTAAAAAGCGAAGCTCGA
>CAZAKU010000356.1:0-3873 GCA_964485765.1 uncultured Lentisphaerales bacterium | reverse complement strand
GTAGAGGGGGCATTCAACCCCGGGGTTTATCTGTATGAGGGCAAGACCTATATTCTTATGAGGGTTGCCGAGCGCATGCCGCAGGAGGAGGGTTTCATCTCTACTATGGTGGCCGATGAAACTCAGCCCGGTGGCGTTCGGATAGTTAAGTGGGACATTAACGATCCGAAGCTTGACGTAAGCGATCCGCGTTTTATCTATTACGATGGACATTGCCACCTTACAACGCTTTCTCACCTGCGTATGGCGGTAAGCAGTGATGGCGAGAACTTTACCCCGGACCCAGAGCCATCTCACACAGGCAGAGGAATGCTTGAGGAGTTCGGAATAGAGGATGTCCGTGTAAGTAAGATAGATGAGACCTATTACCTTACATTCTCCGCTGTTTCGGATAATGGAGTAGGTGTTGGGTTGCGGGTGACCAGCGACTGGGAAAACTTCACCTATTACGGAATGATTATTCCGCCGCACAATAAAGACGGGGTTTTGTTTGAGGGTAAGATTGACGGAAGATTTGCCTGCCTGCACAGGCCTTCGGGCGCAGATGTGGGTGGTAATTATATATGGTATGCGACTTCGCCAGATCTGGCCCACTGGGGCAATCACACATGTATTGCCCAGACACGAAAGGGGATGTGGGACTCTGTGCGCATAGGTGCTGGTGCATCCCCGATTCTAACCGACAGGGGCTGGCTGGCTATTTATCATGGCTGTGATGAGTCCACCCGCTACTGTATGGGTGCGATGCTTCTCGATTTAGATGATCCTACTAAGGTGATCGCCAGATCTGATGAACCGATTATGGAGCCTATTGCCGATTATGAGCTGGAGGGCTTCTTCGGGAATGTGGTTTTCTCTAACGGGCAGATCGTTGATGGCGATGAAATCACCATTTATTACGGTGCCGCCGATACGGTCGTTTGCGGAGCCAGGCTCTCGATAAGGGAGATTCCGGGTTTGCTGGGTCAGTAGGTTTGTGCAATGCCATGTGGCGTTGTACCGAGACTGCTGCTTCAGGGCGTGTGGATTGCAATTCGTTTACGCACCTGCGTAAGAGAGCCATCGATCTTGATGGCTCTATCCCAGTAGGATATTGCATCTTCTGTACGCCCGAGAGCTAAAAGAGCGTCGCCAACATGGACTAAGACTTCGGTGTCACCTTTCAGGAGCTCTTCCGCTTTAAGCAGGAACTTCAATGCGTCGCCGTAGCGTCCCATACGGTAATAGACCCAGCCCAGAGTGTCGGTTATCGGACCGCTTTGAGGCTCCTTGCTAAGTGCCAGCTTTGCGCATTCCTCTGCATATTCCAGCTCCTTTCCGAGCAGAGCCAGATTGTATGCGAGGTGATTGAGCAGGCGTACATTTTCGGCATAATGCTGCAGTGCATCTTTAAGAATGTCATTTGCTTCCTGGCGTCTGCCGGTGTCTCCAAGCAGAGATGCGTAGAAGTTGTATACCTCCAATGTGAAGGGCCGCGGTACAGCGACATCGTCTGTTCTGAAAAGCTTTTTTAATACATTCAAGGCTTCTGCTGTATCGGACTGCAAATAATGAATGTTCGCGAGGGTAGAGTAAAGGCGCTCTTCTGAGGGGTTTGCCTTGATCTGTTCCGCCAGTTGGCGTGTTGCTCTGCCGGGATTCTTTTTTGAGTCGGTGATTGCGAGATGGACTATTGCAGTGACATTTGTAGGGTTGGCCTTAATACTTTTACGGTATGCCTGGATTGCTTTACGGTCGTTCTCCAGCTGGATATATACATCGCCCAGTATCCGGTTACTGGAGCTTATTGCTTCAGGGCTTTCCTCGATTTCGGTGAGGCCGACAAGGCAGTCCGCGGCACGTTGATGCTGATCTTTCTCGATAAAGTAGAAGCTGGTTGCCGTGAGGAAATCTCGTATTCCGGTGCCGTTTTTTGCGTGACTGTAGCCCTTCACAAGGGCCTTGATGGCCTCTTTGTCGCGGTTCTCGCTGAAAAGGAGGCGGCTGTAAACGAGAGTGAGCTCCACGTTACCCGGTTCAAGTGCAATTGCCCTCGGGTAGTACAGAGCAGCGACCTTCCGGTTTCCTGTAATGGAGGCGGTGACGGCTACATCGATTTGTGCTTCTGCCGAGTTGCTCTTCTCGTCTGCGATTGAACGCAGCATATCGAGCGCCTCGTCGGCATCACCGTGCTGGTTCAGAATCTCTATAACGGCAGCACGAAGCAGGCGACGGTCAGGATCTCTGACCATCGCCTTGCGATATGCTTCAAGGGTTTCCGGCGCAAAGGGGCCTTTTTCGCCCTTCTGGACCAATGCGTCGGCGTAATGCGCGAGGGCCTCGGCAAATTCGTGCTCCTCTTCGGTCAAAGCAAACACCCTGGGGGTAACCGTTTGCTTTTCCTGCCGGAGGGCACAGCCACCGCTCAGTAATAAGACGCAGAACCATAGCGGGGCCGAGTACCTCATAATGGTGTCGCTTATTTATTCTTGTGGCGATTGGACTTAAGCCGCTTGCGGTACTTGTGCTTCGACATCTTCTTACGGCGTTGTTTTTTGATGGAACCCACGATGGTTCTCCTTTTGTTGCGGTTTATGGTGATCGTCGTCCGATCTGTTAGATAATAACCTTATTAAGCGGAATTTCAACAATACCTTCAGCACCGGCTTCGAGCAGTTGTGGAATAATTTCGCGGACAATCTTCTCTTCTATAACAGATTCTACTGCAAACCAGCCACTGGACTGGAGGGGACTTATCGTCGGGGCATGCAGGCTTGGGAGTATATCGGTAATGGTGCTAAGTGTATCCTCAGAGGCGTTCAGCTTGAGAAGCACGCGGGTTTCTGCCGCCAGAGCCGCTTTAAGGAGTGTAGCCAGCTGCTGTATTTTAGCGCGCTTACCTGCATCTTCCCATGCCTTGCGATTGGCAATCAGTCGGGTGGTGGATGAAAGAATGGTGTCTACGATACGAAGGTTATTGGCTCTCAGAGATGATCCGGTTTCGGTCAGCTCAACAATTGCATCTACCAGCTCAGGTGCCTTTACCTCAGTAGCGCCCCATGAGAACTCCACCTCGGCGTTGATCCCCCTCTCGCTGAGAAAGCTCTTTGTGAGGCCTACGGCTTCGGTTGCAATACGCTTACCCTCAAGGTCTTCTACGCATTTGATGGGTGAATCTTCCGGAACTGCAACAACCCAGCGGACGGGGCGTAATCCCTGCTTTCCATATATAAGCTCAGCAACATCTACGACATCAGAACCGTTCTCAACGATCCAGTCGTACCCGGTCATGCCTGCATCAAGCATCCCCAGCTCTACATAGCGGCTGATCTCCTGGGCGCGTATGAGGCGGGCATCAATGTTTTCGTCATCGACACTGGGAATATAAGAGCGGGAGCCGACACGGACGTTGAATCCGGCCTTCTTCATCATTAGAAAAGTTGCGTCCTGAAGGCTTCCTTTCGGTAAGCCAAGTATGATTTTTTTCATTTCCTGCTGCATATTATATCTCGTTCTCTTCTGGTAAAGGGCGCGTATACTAGGATATTTACGTCGTTACGTCCACCCCATAATTAGGCTGTTTCACCCTTTATACCTTCAATTGGTGTCATATCATCATTCCGTGGGTGCTGCATGTTGCGCTGCACTGTCCGGGATGGCACTGTTTTTGGCTCCGGAATTCGTGGCATAATGAGGTGCAAAACCGTTTTATAGGTGCATTACGCGTCGTCCTACAATCCGCAATTTATCCTCCGAGAGAAGCCGTATAGCCTCGGGGTATGCCTGATGCTCCTCCACCTGGATTCGGGCGTGCAGGGCTTCCGGGGTATCATCATCGTGTATCGGTACATTGTGCTGCAGGATGATCGGGCCGGTGTCCATGCCTGCATCGAC
>CAZAKU010000355.1:0-4499 GCA_964485765.1 uncultured Lentisphaerales bacterium | reverse complement strand
GCCAGTGGACGCGATGAGAATACAATCTCGCCGGATACAGCCGCCAGCCGCGCCCAGTACTGCCAATCCGCCAGAAACCACATAGATTCTTTCATTCTGCCCGCTTCACGGAAAAGATCTTTCCTAAAGCATGGAGCGGGGATGGCCATAAAATTCTGTACCAACAAGCACTGCAGCACGTCAGAGGCATTAACAACCCCGTTACAGCCCCTGTCGAAGGGGAGAGACCATTTGCCCAGCCGTTCACCACCGGGGCCTATAAAAACAGATGGGTGCAGCAACATTCCGGCATCCGGGTGACTCTCACGCATCCCCCGGAGTTCTGCCAGACGTCCATCAAGCCATATATCATCCTGATGCAGGAATGAGATGAACTCCCCCCCCGCCGCCTCCAGGCCTGCATTGGTGCCGGCAACCCAGTTGCCTTTGTTGTGCCTAATTATTCGTACAGGCAGGCGCTTTTTGGCATCCTCGAGAATGGAGAGAGTTGCGTCTGTTGAACCATCATCCACAGCTATCAGCTCAAGCAGATCGCCCTTATCCTGCCTCCCAACGCTTTCAAGGGCCTCCCTCAGGTAGGATTCCCCCTGAAACGTCGGCATAATCACCGAGAGCCATGGATCTGTCGTACTCATGCCCGATTCAGCGATGCTTCAGCCCCAGAACACTTATGAACAGACTCGAAAGAATACTCTGGAAGCTCAGTGCCGCCAGTGTCGTGCCGGGAACCACCCAGCGCATTGTTTGGCTGTAATCAAGCTCTCCGAAGTCGGCCATTCTCCACCTTACAAAGGCATACAGCAGCATTACCCCCGAAACGACAAACAGTCCCAACCCCGCCACAGCGCAACGCTCGAGTGTGAATACGTTAATCATGCGCCCCAACCTGCCATCATGAGGCAGAAGGCCCTCATTCATAGCAAATACTTTCGAAAAAACACCGAACATAACGGTCTGGTAGCCAAGCAGTATAAAAAGGCTGCCAAAAAGCAGTGAATGGGCGTCCAGGTTTATTCCGAAAACAGAAATTCGTCCAAATATGACCCCCCAGAGGGAGAGGCCCAGCAGGACCGACACCGTCCCGGGCACAAAGAAGAGCCATCTGGGACTGTAAAGCATGAAGAACCGAAGCGTACGCCAACCATCCTGAAAGGTCCGCAGATGCGGTTTATGCGCCTTTCGCCCATCGGGATGCAGCGTAATCGATATCTCTGCGATTCTGGCGCGGAAAAGACTGCTTTTCACGACCATTTCGACAGCAAACTCCATGCCTGTGCAACGCAGATCCAATCGATCATAAAACTCACGGGAGAACCCGCGCAAGCCACAGTAAACATCGTGAATCGGGGCCCGGAACATCCCCCTGACCATTGACGAAAATAGCGGATTGCCGCACCACCGGTGCAAAACAGGCATAGCCCCATCGGCTACGCGACCACCTCCGGATGGCAATCGACACCCCATGACCAACTCGTAACCCGCACGTAATTTCTCGACGAAACGCGGGATTTCCAGAAAATCGTAACTGTCATCTGCGTCGCCCATTATCACAAAGGTGCCCCTGGACGCATTGATCCCTCCCTGAAGCGCGGCACCGTAACCGCGCGCCTCAATGCTGACCACCCGTGCACCCAGGCGCAGGGCGATATCGCGTGAGTCATCAGTGCTTCCGTTGTCTGCAACAACCACTTCACCGTTAACACCGCTTTGCTCCATTGCAGTCAACGCCTTGCTGATGCACACCTCAAGTGTGTCCGCCTCGTTAAGGCATGGCATCACCACCGACAATTCAATATGCGTTTCTGCACTCAATTATGTATCTCCACTTCGGTCATAACTAACAGCCACGTGGTGAACCCTACCCTCTCGTTAACAATTTTGCACACCTATATTTAAGCTGATCACCTTTTTTGTTTCCCTGTGAGGCTCATAAACGCTTAAATACGAGGGATATGAGAAACCATAGTACATTATCACCTTTTCGCGCGCCCTCTAAAAGCAGGCTGGTTCTGCTTGCTATCCTTCTGGCAAGCGCCATTGTTCGTGTTTTCTGCTGCTGGTGCTACCGACATGCAGTGAATGTCGACCATTCTGTAGTAGCGCTCATGGTCAGGCATATGGCCGCCGGCCTCCAATGGCCCGTCTTTTTCTACGGCCAGAGCTATATGGGGAGCCTGGAACAGCTTTTCAGCGTACCTTTTTACGCTCTGACCCCATCCCTAATAATGCTCTCTATCTGCGCCCCAATTGTCGGATTGCTGGGAGTATGGGCTGTATTTGCTGTAGGTAGGCGTCTCGGTGGAGTGACTACGGGCCTCTTAGCGGCCATTTACTGCATCATAGGCCCTAAAGGGTATATTCATTACCAAAGTTCACCCCGTTGCTATACCCCGGTAATCCTCCTCAGCCTGCTAATTCTGGAGCGTGCTGCGGCATTGCTGCGCCATAACAGGCGTGAACAGCGCTGGCCCCCGCGGGATCTATTTGTGCTGGGATTTCTAACAGGAATTGGATGGTGGGCATCCGGATTAACCATGAATGCAACCATAAGCGCACTGATTCTTCTGCTGCTCTTCGGCGGCTGGAAGATCATCCTGCGCCCCCTCGCACTGCTTGCAGGAGTACTTGGGACCGCCATCGGCGCAGCACCGTGGCTGATATGGAATATTCAAAATCAATGGCGCTCTCTTTCCGTAACGCAGTCATTCGATTCTGCCGGATCGTTCAGCAACGGGGTAAAGCTGTTCTTCGGGGACCGCATGCTGCGCATACTGCAAATCGTGCCCGCTAAACCGGATAATCTGAGCTACGCCAAAATTCCTTTATACATACAGAATAACCTGCGCTACGCAACACTCTCGTTATACACAATCGCACTGATCACCCTCGCAGCCTACACAATCTACCTCCTAATCAAGCGCAAACAGCGCCGATTCATAGCGGCTGCTCTACTAATCTTCATCCCCGTCAGTGCAATATTCTACGCAATCACTGAATTTCAGACCTTTAATACTGCACGCTACCACCTTCCGCTTGTACCTGTTGCTGCAATATCACTGGCGCTTATGGCCTCACTGCTGGCAAAAGCAATAGCATCAATGGCTGGCAAAGCACTGCCTAAGTGGTCAGACGCTAATTCCCGGTCAATAAAGTGGGCTGCAATGCTGCTGGCACTCATGCCGATCCTCTTCATTATTCTGCCTTTCACCCATAATCTCGCTGTGATTCAGGAAGTGCAGAAAAAGGAGGCTATACTGGCAGATGAAGCGCGGGGACTGATCGATCAACTCAGAAGCAACAGCGTAACTACGGCATATATTGACCACACAGAGCGTTGGTTTAACCTTATTTCGGATGAGAACCCGACGTTCGTTCCTGTCCGGAACCTGCGATACCACCCCTACGGGTTACAAATGGAGCAGTGCGACAACCCGGCATTTATTAACAATCTCCTCTCCGTAAACGACTTTCTTCAGGCGACCGGAGGAGAAGCAGATGCCCTCTACTCACAATCATACAGTGCGATTGTAAATTGCAGAAAACCGACACGCTCTATTAAGTGTATCAACCCCGAAACGATATCATCTCTTGAGATTAACGGGGCGGACGCCAGAGATCTTCTAGGCGACGCCATACTGGATACATGCATTCCTTTAACAGCAGGAAAGACTGAGCTATCCCTCTCCCTGCAGGCCCCGACCAGTGTATCCGCCCTGAGAATATGGATGCCTAAAAAGATTAAATCGTGCAGATGGGAGATCGAAGTACGCGATTCCGGCGATACCCCCTGGAGAAAAGTTTTTGCTCCGCTGGTCGCAACGCCCTACCGCTGGTCAGGCACGAGAATTTTTCATCACGGAAACATAGCCATGCTTGAGGCCAGATTCCCCACGGAACAGGTAGAATCACTGCGCATCACCTTCAAATCAAAAAGTTCCGACCCGGGTGCACTGGCAGAGATCAGACTATACGCTCCGGATGATAAGAGCGTACCTACTACCGACATAAGATCAATTGCCAAAATGTTATCGATATACAGCATTAAGCGAGTCTATGCCGACCGCTGGGAGGCCGCACGATTGCGCGAACATGCTGATCCCGACATCACAGTAGTCCAACAGGCGCGGCTCATGAGTCGCGACAGGGAGTTCAAGCCTCAAAACATCAGGTTCACAGACAAGGCTACTGCTCTGCTGGTGCCCTCAAGCGATCTGGAGCAATCTATGGCGATTCTGGATCAGTCGGGCATAAAAACCGGAAAAATAGAGCTGGGGTCGCTGACACTGCTGACACTATCCCCGCCCCCATCCACCGTGCACCTGCTCTGGTCAGCGGGAAGAGTGTTTCACCAGAGCCACCTGCTGCTCGCAGAAACAATTGCCAATACCCCATGCAGCTCTAACGAAGAAAAGCTTGTGAATCTTAAACGCGCCATACACCTCGACCCCGCCCGGCGCGATCTGCGGCAGGAATTTATTACTCTGTCAAAGAGTATCGCC
>CAZAKU010000354.1:0-4078 GCA_964485765.1 uncultured Lentisphaerales bacterium | reverse complement strand
TCGGCACTCTCCGAGATGAGGTGTTCTCCCATAAGGTGTAATCCGTTGCCAAGGTTGAATGTATAGTCTGCCCCGAGGGTAAGCATACGCAGGTAGCGTATTTCGCTGGATTCTGTATCTTTGCGTGTCACGCTGCCCTCGAACCACAACCCCGCGACAAAGTCCCACTTGCCGTCGATTCCCAGGCGATCTTCCGAAAAGATCTTGCCGTCACTGATTATGCCGGGGATGGCAGTGCCCGAAGGGTCGGCCTTGCGGTAATGGTAGGATAACGCGATCTCTCCCATTCCCAGGGGGCTTTGCGCCCGCCCGCCCCACTCCGGTTCGTCGTCGGCGGTTGGTATTATTTCCCATCCGCGCAGGTCATCGTTACCGTAAAGCCCCCACAACCATATATTGGCATTATTGGCGAATGTATAGCGTCCCAGTACTCCGTATACTCCGTCAGTCAGCTGAAGCGGGTCACGTGGGTCCAGAGTGTCGAACCACATCAGTGGGCGCAGCAGAGATGCGGATCCAAAGCTGATCTTCTGCAGTCCGCCCCGGGCCTCGAAGTTGGGTGAGGCAAGCCTAAGCCATAAGCGGTACGGGTCCAGATCGTCATGCCACTCAGCATCATCTGTGTTATCCCCCTCAACATAGCCGATTGCATTAAAGGCTCCTTCGGCGTCGAGCTGCCAGTTTGCAGAGATGTCGGCTGAAAGGGAGAGCTCTCCTATGTAACGGGCGCCGATCTGCTGTTCCGGGGTTTGGTCTGTGATTCTGGTCCAGGTTGAGAGTTGTCCGCTATATTCGGATTCTGCCTGTATGGAGGGGCACACTCCAAGCAGCAGGCATAGAGCTGCAGATCCCGATGCTCGTGCCACGGCGTACGGGCTTGGTTTCATCTTGTGCTCCACGCAGTGTTTCATCGGTCACTTTCTGTACGGGCAGGAAAGGGGCGATCTGTCCGTTTATGTTTTATGTTTCAACTATGCACTGTCTGAACTCGCTGGATCAATGCGGCATAGGCTCCGTCGGTACGTGTTGCAGTTGGGACTTTAAGTGAATCGCAGAGCATCCTGTAACCGGGGTTATCTTTCAGCCATGCGTTTACGACATCCTCATTCTCGCGATGGTCAAGGCTGCAGGTGCTGTATACCAGCAGACCGTCAGGTTTCAGCAGCGGGGCTGTAGTGTCGAGAATTTGTTGCTGCAGACTAGTCAGGTGTTTGATTCGCTGCGGGTCGTAGCGCCAGCGGGCATCGGGACGGCGTCGCAAAACACCGGTGTTACTGCACGGGACATCGATCAGAATGCGGTGAAACTTGCCGGAGATCGTTTTCATGGCCTCCGGGTCGGTTGCATCAAGCTGCAAGATGCGCGTTAGATGCGCCACACCGGCCATCTTCAGGTTGGCCCGCAGGCGAGGTATGCGATCCTCATGCAGCTCTGTGGCAACAATCTCTCCGCTGTTTTGCAGCCGTGCTGCGATCTGCACGGTTTTCCCTCCGGGAGCGGCGCAGGCATCGAGTACACGCTGCCCCGGTTGTAAATCGAGCATATCCACCGCTGTCAGGGTTGCAGGGTCCTGCACCACGAAATCGCCGTTATCGAAGCCGGGCAGCGCCGTGGCGGCGGTGCCATGTGCAATTTCGATGGCTCGTTTTGGCGCACCCGGGTGCGGATGTGCAGCTATACCGGCCTCGTTAAAGCGCACAAGCAGTGCGGTGACATCAGGTCCGTCGGGGCGGGTGGTAATGCTGATGTTAGGTATCTGGTTGTCCCATGCGCATAGAGCCGCGGCAACGTCCGTGCCGTACTGTTTGCTCCAGGAGTCGACCAGAGCGTAGGGGTGTGAGGAGCGAAGTCCGGTGGGAAGCTCAGCTATCTGGGTCAGCAGTTTTTCCCGATCGCGCTGAATGCTGCGTAAAATGGCATTCACAAAGCCTGTTGTGCGACGAGCATTCAACCCCCGGGTTGCCTGCACGGTTTCGTTGATGGCTGCATATGAAGGAATATCGGGGCGCAGCAGCACCTGATAGGCTCCTATTAACAGTACGCTGTTAACCTGTGGTGGCGGACGGTTGTGTACATATTTCCGCAGAACCCATTGCAGAGTCCTTTTCCAGCGAACCGTGCCATAAACAATGTCCTGAATAAAGCCGTGGTCGTTGCTGTCGGGCGGAATCAGACGATCCGGAAACGACCCGGTTTTCAACCACTTGCTGACAACCCTGGCTGCGACGGTGCGGGATGACTCTGGGGTTTTATTCATAGTGTTTCGTCCCGTTGAGGTTGATCGTTGCTATCTCGGTGGAGCCGCAGCTGCCCGCAGGCGGCGGTAACGGTGCCTCCGCGTGATTGGCGTACTGTGGCGTTGATTCCCTCTTCGACAAGAGTATCTACAAACATTCCTGCTATTCCGGGGCGGGGAGGGCGCCCGTCGAATTCATCTATAGGGCTGAGCGGGATCAGGTTTACGCGACATTTGTGGTTATGCAGCAGCTCAGCCAGATCATCGGCGTGTTCCGGGCTGTCGTTAAGGTCGCGAACAAGGGTATACTCAAATGTTATCAGGCGGCCGGTGGCCTCTGTATAGCGGTCGCAGGCCTCAAGAAGTTCTGCAAGAGGGTATGTTTTGTTTATTGGCAGCAGTTCGTCGCGCAATTCGTCATCGGGTGCATGCAGGGAGACGCTTAATTCAACCTGAATACCTTCGCTGGCGAGGCGTTCAATTCCGGGCACGACGCCGCAGGTGCTCAGGGTCATGCGCCGGGCGCCTATTCCGAGCCCCTTGGGGTCGTTGATTGTGCGTATGGCGGTTATTACAGCATCGTAGTTAGCAAATGGCTCACCGATCCCCATAAATACCACATGAGTAGGGCTTTTACCGTCGAGGTCGGCGGCTTCGAGCACCTGTCCCACAATCTCACCAGCGGTGAGGTTTCGTGAAAGCCCGTTCATGCCGCTGGCACAGAAAGCGCAGCCGTAGGCGCAACCCGCCTGAGTTGATACGCAGACAGTACGGCGTCCGCGGGCGGGGATTATTACGGTTTCGATCTCCTCACCATCGCGCAGCCCTATGACCATTTTCCGCGTTCCCTTAGGCGTGCCCTCGACCTCCAGGCACCTTGTGGCCGGCAGTACGGCCCGCAGGGAGAGTTTCTCGCGCAGTTCTGCAGGGATATTGCGCATTTCGTCCCAACTCCTGCATCTCTTCTTGTGGATCCATTGCCAGACCTGATCTCCCCGGTAGCGAGGGACATCAAGCTCTGTGCATATCTCCTCCCACTGTTCATGGGTGAGCGATGCTGCAAGTGGCAGAGAAGTAGTTGTCGGTTCAGTCATGGGTAAGAGAGTAAACTGCTTTCGGTGTTAACACAATTGCGAAAAACGATTGTATGCCCTACGGGCTTATGAAGCGAGCAGTACCTTGCTCGTGAAATATGCTGGTTAGTCAGCCGGTTTGCTTGCACTTGGTATTTGGGCCTGTTACATTCGGCAAATAGACGGTTGGTTTGTGATTGCATGGTAAGTAGGAGTATTGAGATGTCAGGCTTGAAAAAGGAACTGGACGATTACTGTCGTCAGATAGGCGTTGATCTGTTTGGTGTAACATCTGCAGAGCCTTTTGACCGTTACCTTAATGAGCTGGAGCATCGCGGTGAGGATTATCTGCCCCGATACGATTACCGCATTGAAACATGGCGCAAGATGGCCCAGCCGCGGGAGGTCCTTCCGGGGGCTGAATCGGTAATAGTCCTGGGGTATAATTACTTTACCAATGATTCGCGACCAACTGAGGCTTGCGGACGGGTTGCCCGCATTGTCACCTATGGTCACCTGGGAATTCTTCAACGTATGCGCAGTGTTGTCAGATTTCTGAAAAAGAGGGGGTTTAAGGCTGTCTCGGGGGCACACCGTAAAGAGGCAGCCATACGTTCCGGCCTTGGAATGGTTGGGAAGCACAATCTGGTGATGAATCCTGAGTATGGTTCATGGGTTGCGTACCAGACGATTGTGACAGACGCCAAGCTGGAACCGGACGCCCCCTTTACGGAAGACCTATGCGGCGATTGCCGTAAGTGTATGGATG
>CAZAKU010000353.1:0-3428 GCA_964485765.1 uncultured Lentisphaerales bacterium | reverse complement strand
GTTCGTCTTATAAGTGACCGATAGGCTTCTATCTGGTTTTTGGGGATTCTTCCTGCATGACCGTATGACGCGGGCATGGGATTGTGCTCGGTAAAAACGATTCCTCTCAGGTTTGCCTTTAACGCCTGTTCGCAGTAGTCCGAAGGCGTACCGAATGCATGCCCGCACATCGTGGTGTGGGCATGTGATTCGTAGACTAGTCTACGGTTATCCGGTTGGCTTTGAAGGGTACTTATCATTTGTTAAAGGGAGCACATAAAAGCCGCGCTTACTGAATCGTGAGCGCGGCCTGTAGTTGTCTCCGGCAGGTTTATGCTACCGGCGTAAATCTACCCAGTGCAATCATTGCAAAAACCATAACGAAGATTGCCACAGTTTCAATAACACCAAGGGCGGCCAGATAGTTGGTAAAGCCTTCGCCTGTTTCTGCCAGAGCATCGGATCCGCCTGCACCGGCGCGTCCCTGCATCCATGCGCTCATCCCCATGCCGAGCCCGGCAACAATTCCGATGCCTACAAGACCATGCCATGGCATTCCTGCCTGTGCACTAGTGATCATTTTGAACATAAGGATCATGCCGTAGATCGTCTGAGAGAGAGGAGCACCAATAAATGTAAGCAGCATGAAGGGAGCCTGCTTCTCCTGTGCATAACATTTTTTCCATGCGCCGATAGATGCCGCTCCTGCTGCTCCTGTTCCCAGTGCTGAGCCTACAGCGGAGAGTGCCAGGGCTGTGACCGCTCCGAAGATTCCGAGCGAAAGATTGATTTGTGTGGGGTCCATTGTTTGTCTCCTTATTGTATAGAATATTGACTTGTGTCAGTCTTTGTTTGCTTTTTTGAAAGGGTTATATGCGAATCCGGTCCACTCGAGTCCCTTATGCTGAGAAAACTCGAGTGTATTCAGGCGTACGGCATGTACGAGTATGGCCAGTGCACCCAGGATGATGTTCAGGCCGTGTCCGAGAAGCAGAATCAGGGCAACAACGGGGATCTTCAAGGCGAGTGGCAGACCCAGCTCCATTGCCATTTCGTTGAAGCTGCTGGCTACCTGAAGCGATGCCATGCCGACAGCGAAAAGCCGGATGTATGAGATGACGTCAACCAGGCAACTTACGATGCTCAGGGGTAGCATGGCATGGTCGATCCACTGCTCCTTTAACTCCTTCGGGTCGGTCATGAACAGGAGCACGAGGGCCAGTCCTCCCAGAAAGAGGAACAGAATCCAACTCGGGTAATCTTGCCCCAGCACCATGTTGCATGCGGCAAAAAACGTACTCCAGACAATCCCTATCCAGCCGATCTGAGCATAGGCTTTGCGCGCCGGGAAGAGGACTATAGCATTCCAGATATGGGCAATTGTAAGGTGTACGGCTCCGATGATGAAGCAGAGTTTCATCAGGTTCCCCTCATCCCCCAGCCATGTTATCTGCCCTGTCCAGGCAGGACCGTTACCTGGTGTAATCCCGAAATAGTTGGCGGTAATCACACCCCATATGATGGTGCTGACACTTAGGACTCCCATAAGTGTGAATGGGTAGGCCGGCGCTTTAGGCAGTTTGCGTCTGGCAAACAGTGTGGCAAGCAGGAAAATCAATCCGTAGCCGGCATCGCCGATCAGCATGGCGAAGAATACGCTGAAGAAGAGCATAAAGACCATGCTGGTATCTGCTTCGCGATATCCGGGTGTAATTCCCAGCACCGAGAATACGGCCTTAATTGGTTTTACCCAGGCTGGTGTCTTTATAAGAGTTGGAACAGCGTCATCGCTTTCCGGGTTACGAATGAGCAGTGCTCATTTATGCGCAGCGGCGGCTTTGGTGAGTGCATCTTCACAGCCCTCGGGGATGAATCCCTGCAGAACGCTTACCTCACGGTCTCTTTGCATCCCTGCCTTGGCAGTTGCAAACTCATTCTGCTCATTGCGTATCTCGATTTCGGCTGTGAGGGAGTCGGCACTTTCAGTCAGAGACGAAAGTTCCTTCTCTATGGCGATGAGCTCCTCGTTGAAGTCGTTGAGTTCTTTCTGCTCTTCAGCCAGTGAGCGTTCGGGCAGTGGGATTTCGGTAGCACTCTCCGTAATCTCAACATCACCAATAGCGACCATCGAACGGTTGCTCCGATCTTCGGAAAGGATCTGAATGATGCCATCACCGGAGGAGGGTAGGGGTTGGCTGTTTGGTTGCCGTAACAGGTGAACCGAGAGCCCTTTGTCGGCAAGTTCTGCGGCCTGTTGAGGGTTGAAGTCTCCGAACGGTTCGTAGATGGCAATTGTTCGTATGACAGCGCTTCGCTTGTCAGCAATTTCCTGCATTCTTTCGCGAAGCTTTAAAACGTAGTCCACGATTTGGTCTGCCGGCATCGTGCAGGGAGTCGTTTCGCCTTCATCGTCGGCGGAGTGCAAAAGCAGAAAACTTTTTGCCTCCTCGGCGTGTATAAGTGACTCACGCGTTGAGATCAGCGACGGATCACTCTCCTCTGCGACGGATGATATATGAAGCAAGCCCAGCTCCTGCAGTTGCTGCAGACAGCTGTCACGATCGTCGGCCAAACATACGACGGCAACTTTTTTCATCGGTACAATCATGCCGCGGCCTCCTCTGCTTCCCGCTCGGTGGTGCGGCGTTTTGCGATTTTTCCGCGCACTACCGCGGCGGTCTGCTCGTCGCCAAGGTAGATTTTAATGACGCGTATGTTCTCCTGGCACTCGGGGATCTTTACCTTTTCGAACAGGTTTACACGCTGTGATGTTATGCGTAACTCTTCGGCTACGCACTGTCTCTGCTCGTACAGGATTTTGGCCTCTTCCCTGAGCTGAATTATTTCGTCGCAACGATCGAGTGCTTCGTCTATCCAGGGAGGGCTGTCAAAGAGGTCCGGTGTTTCGCGCTCAACATCTGCTTTGTTGAAGATCGGTATTACAACTCCGGCAATATTCCCCACGTCGGTCTCTACAGCTTTGAGACGGATCATTGAAGTGGGATCGAAGTCTGGATCGGCAAACAGCTCAACCCATGATTCCATATTCTCACGAACAGAGGTCTGCTGCTCTTCCAGCTTCTCAATACGAAGAGTAATAGAGGCGATTTCGGCCTGAAGCTGCTGCTTCTTCAGCTGAAGCATAGGTAGAAAACGCTTGTAACGCGAGAGTGCGTCACTCTGCGCTTTCAGCTCCGTTTTGGTATGTTTGATCTTTGCCATAATGCAGCTTGTTTAATCAGGCGGATGCTTCTTCCGTTTTGGGGGCATTATCACTTTTGGGCCAGAACGCTTCGATAAGGCCGCTGTCAATGCCGGTTTCTATAGGGTCAAAGCAGTCGGCAAGAATAGTCCATCCGGCGTCCAGTGCTTTTTCAAGAGGGATGTTTACGGTTAGGTCCATCATCTGTTTTTCGAACTGTTCTCCGTATTTGAGCAGCTTGTTGTCC
>CAZAKU010000352.1:0-2804 GCA_964485765.1 uncultured Lentisphaerales bacterium | reverse complement strand
CTGCGTTCAGCGTATGTTCAGAAACTGCGGCAGAGGGCTGAGAGCAGAAGGGATGCAGCTGTCAGATGGGCTCATGCTAATGGCGTTCGGGTTCGCTACAACAACGGGCGCAATTTGTTTGAGCTTGTTGATCTCATTAATGATCGGCCCGTTTATCTGATGACCGAAAATGCGAACGCCGCAATCTCCAGCGGTGCCAGCCTCATTCGCAATACTGCGCCGTATAATCTCAATGGCGCGGGCTTCACCCTGGGTCTTTGGGAGGGGGGCAGTCCATTGACCTCTCACCAGGAGTTCGGGTCGCGTGTGAATCTTATGCAGAGTTCAAGCCTGAGTGATCATGCAACCCATGTGGCCGGTACTATCTGTGCTGCCGGGGTCGTGTCTTCTGCCAGAGGGATGGCTCCATCGGCCTCAATTGATGCGTATGATTGGAACAGTGATGTCTCCGAGACAGCGTCCCGCGCTGCCTCTTATCCGGGGGAGCCGGGCAAGATCTACGTTTCTAACCACTCTTATGGAACTAGATCCGGATGGTATTCTGATGTTGTGAGCGGCCGCTATTATTACCATTGGAATGAATCAATGGATTGGGGTCCGGGAGAGGAGGATTATCTTTTCGGGCAGTATAACAGTCGGGCCCGTGATTATGACGAAGTGGTTTACAATGCACCTTATTATCTGCCATTCAAATCATCCGGCAATGATCGTAATGATGATCCCGCAAATGGAAGTACCGTTTTCTACAGCACTAATGGAGGCCTGACCTGGCAGAGCAAGACGTATGATGATGCGATCGATCCTCTCGGTGATGGTGCCCGCAAGTCGGGGTACGATACTATCTCCACAACCGCGGTGGCAAAGAATATCATGACGGTCGGCTCTGTGGGTGATGCGGTGACAGGAGGCCTTCGTGATCCATCCGAAGCCGCAATGGCGGGTTACAGCAGCTGGGGGCCTGCGGATGATGGGCGCATAAAGCCTGATATTGTCGCTAATGGTGAATCACTGTACTCCTCTTCATCAGATGGCAGCGAATCCTATGTGAGTAATAGCGGCACAAGTATGTCGTCTCCATCAGCGGCTGCTTCTGCTCTGCTGCTTCAGGAATACTATGCCAGCCTGTTTCCCGGTGGCGCGATGCGGGCCAGCACGTTGAAGGGGCTTATAATTCATACTGCCGATGACCTCGGGAACAGTGGCCCTGATTATTCCTACGGATGGGGCCTCATGAACGTGAAGGCGGCCGCCGACCACATAAATGCTGTTTACTCAGGCTATGTAAGTATGCTCTATGAGGGGGCGTTGGCCAATGCTCAGCCGAGCAACTCTTTTGCTGTAAGCTGGAATGGAGTGGATCCACTGAGGGTCACCCTTTGTTGGACCGATCCTCCGGGGGCGGCAACAACACAACTGGATAGCAGCACGCCCAGGCTTGTTAATGATCTGGACCTTGTTGTGACAGCACCTAATGGCAGCACTGTTCACCTGCCATATATACTGGACAGAGTGAACCCTTCGCACGATGCCACTACGGGAGAAAACGATATAGACAATGTTGAACAGGTGCTTGTTGTCTCGCCTGTTGCCGGAGATTATGTAGTGACGGTTGATTACGACGGAATCCTTGCCGATGGAGAGCAGTGGTATTCCCTTCTGGTGAGTGGAGTAGAGATGCGAACGCTGCCGCTGTCCGATTTTACCGCTACGGATCTTGCCCCCTCTATTATTGAACTGACGTGGGTGCTAAATATGTCAACGGATGACGTGGTTGTAGCGGTCAGCTCCAGTGGTGACTTCGGAATGCCGCAGGGCGGGGCATCCTACACGGAGGGGGATTCAATTGGTTCAGGCAGGGTTATATATTCCGGCACAGCTACTAACTATTTGCATATCGGGCTTGATGCCGGAACGGTTTATTATTACCGCGCATGGTCTGTGGGGGATGACGGTGTCTTTTCCAGCTTCGTTGATGCACTGGCACGGACAGATAGTAAACTGCCGTTCTTTGATGATTTTGAATCAGGCCTTACTTTGATCAACTGGGGCCTTATAGATGAAGTGACGGTGGATGACGTAGGCATTAATGAGCCCAGTGGCACGCTCTCCGCCCGGTTTAACGGGCACCCTGATGGAGGCGATGAGTTACAGTCAGTGGAGCTGAATCTCGCAGGTTACACCAGTGTTGAGATGTCGTATTATTATGAAATCAGAGGAGGGGGGGATTCTCCAGAAAACAAAGATAACCTTTATGTAGAGTATCTGGATGACACACAGAGCTGGGTAGAACTGGGAGTTCATAAGGGGAAATCCGCTGATATGACTCTGTACAGCCGCGTTACCTATCTGCTTCCTCCCGATGCACTGCATGAGGCCTTTAAGTTCAGGTTTCGTAATTTAGGAACTGCCTCGTCGTCGTTGTTCTACGATGACTGGTTTATTGATGACGTTGCTGTAGTATCGCTTGATCCTGATATTTACTATACGCTCGAAACAGTTTCGGAATATGGCGACGCAGCCGGTGTGACAAGTAATGAACTCGGAGAGGTAGTAATAAACAGTGTGATCTCCCCCGTGACTTCAGGAAATACGCAGTACGAGGCGCTGGGGTGGAGTATGCCGGAGCATCAGCCATATTCGGGAGTCGGCACGCAATGTGTGATGACAGTGACAAATAATGCTGTGCTGACATGGTTGTGGACAACCAATTACATGCTGCAGACCTCGGCGGATGGCCCCGGCAGCGTTCCTCCCGGCGGATGGGTAGGGCAGGGGGTGGTAACCAACCTTTTGGCAACGCCCGA
>CAZAKU010000351.1:0-3633 GCA_964485765.1 uncultured Lentisphaerales bacterium | reverse complement strand
AGCCGGCGGTGCGGCACACCTCGGTGGTGTTCTCGCTGCACACACATGCCTGCCCGTGATCGGCCTTCCTGTGAAGGGTGGTGCTCTTAATGGCATCGATTCTCTTCTGGCAACACTTCAGATGCCGTCGGGCATTCCTGTTGCAACGGTTACGCTGGGAAGCGCCGGACCGATCAATGCGGCTCTCTTTGCAACCCAGATTCTGGCTCTGTCGGACAGCGATCTGGCCAAGAAATTTCGCGAGTATAAAGAGACGCTGAAAGAGAAGGTCCACAAGGGTAATGCACGAGTTCAAGAGGATCTCGCGCAACGCTAATTCCTCTGTCATCTCTGGAGAAGGTAAAATGTCGGCATTTGAACGAATCCGGGTAACTCCGGCTGGGCGTGCAGATGCCGTTTCAATTGCTGCAGAAAGACTGCTGAGCGGGGGAACTGTAATCTTCCCAACCGACACCGTCTACGGTATTGCGGCATTACCTGACTCCCCGGAAGCTCTACGTGAAATATACAGATTCAAGCGGCGTGAGGCGGAGAAACCGATCGCATTTCTTGCATCCGATGTGGCCGCGGCCGAGAAAGCAGGCAGAGCTCTCTCTTCTCTAGAGCATAAACTGGCGAATGCTTTCTGGCCCGGTGCACTGACTATTGTGCTGGGAATGGAGAACGGCAGCGAAGCGATACGAATACCTGACCACTCCCTGGCACGCGATATTATCAGGGCTGCCGGAGGGCTGCTGCGGGTAACCAGCGCAAACATCAGCAGCGAGCCGGATTGTTGTGACGGAGATAGCGCGGGAAAACTCATTACCAGGGTGATTACCGAGGGGTTTGACGCTCCCCCACCCCTCTTAATAGATGGAGGGATGACCCCGGGAGGAGTTGCCAGCAGTGTTGTAATGGTACAGGGAGAGGGCTTAAAGATTTTTCGGGAGGGCGCACTCTCCTCTGAACAGCTGACTGCAGCATCAGGCATAACATTGATATGCGAGTAGTTTGTCTGCTGGCTAACCTTAAGCAAGCTGCACCAGAAGTGCTTATGGAGCGAGCAGTACACTGCTCGTGAAACAAGCAGGTTAAGGATGTAATCAATCCGGTCAGGCCCCTCTCTCCAGTCAACTAACGACCGAATGCCATGATATGTCATTTTATATGCTATCCGACACTCACAAGTCTTGACTTTACGCGTCATATCGCTACATTAACCTTCCAAGAGGGTGAGAGCCTGACTAACAAAGATAAAGGACCGTTTTGATGCACAAATCGCCATCTATACTTTTCGTCTGTACCGGCAATATCTGTCGAAGCCCTATGGCGGAATACCTGTTACGCGATTCCATGCCTGATTCAACAGAGTGGAAAATGAGTTCCGCAGGAACTTTTGCCGTTGACGGTATCCCCGCAAGTGTAGAGGGTGTTCAGGCCCTTGCTGAAGAGGAGATTGATATGCGGCAGCACTTAAGCCGCAGGATCACACGTGAACAGGTGGAAAAAGCCACAATAATTATTGCCATGACGCGTGGACACAGATCACATATTCTCTCGCTTTTCCCAGATACTAAGGAGTTTATTTTTCTGCTAAAATCTTTCGATAAGAGTGCAAGAACTAAAGATCTTAGCGACCCGATTGGTGCGCCATTGCGCGTTTACAAGCGGACACGCAAAGAGATCTGTGCAGCCCTTCCGGGGCTTATTGAATTTATGAACACACTCACAACAGAGGAAACACAATGAATGTTGCGCTAGGCGCCGATCATGGCGGATTCGAACTTAAGAACGCAATAATGCAGATGCTCACCGAGCGTGGTGATCAAACCTTTGATTACGGGGCTAACAGCGCTGAATCTACAGATTATCCTGACTTTTCAATGCCTGTCGCCGCGTCCATTTTAGATGGCGAAACCGACTGTGGCGTACTCATATGTACCACCGGCATAGGAATGTCTATGTCTGCAAACCGCTTCCCCGGAGTGCGCGCAGCTCTCTGCACAAACGTTGAATCCGCTGTATCCTCTCGAAAGCATAACTATGCCAACATACTTGTTATGGGCGCCGCGACACTCACGACAGAAGAGGGGCTTGAGATAGCCAAAGCCTGGTTTGATACTGATTTTTCCTCTATTGAACGGCACTCACGTCGAGTTCAGAAGATCGACGATTTAGGCTATCGCGCCAATGAACTTTCGGCATTGAAGGTTGGTGATCCGGCTACGTATGAATCGGTTCTGGCTCATATGGATCAGGAGCAGACGACAATCAATCTTATTGCATCTGAAAACAATGTCACCCGCGCGGTACGTGAGGCGCAGGGATGCGTGATGACCAACAAGTACGCGGAGGGCTACCCATCCAAGCGCTGGTACAACGGTTGTAAATTTGTTGATGATGTGGAGTCACTGGCTATCAAACGCGCCTGTGAGCTTTTCGGGGCAGATCATGCAAATGTGCAGCCTCACTGCGGAAGTGCCGCCAATATGGCCGTGTACTTCAGCGTACTGGAACCAGGTGACACCATCCTGGCGATGAGTCTTGCACAGGGCGGACACCTCACTCACGGCAGTCCGGTTAATTTTTCCGGCAAGCTTTTCAATATTGAGTCGTACGGTGTGAATCGTGAGACTGAAACAATTGACTATGATGAGCTTCAGCAGATCGCAAGCAACTGCAAGCCTAAGCTGATCGTAGCCGGTGCAAGCGCATACCCTCGTATACTTGACTTCCCCCGCTTCCGTGCCATAGCTGACAGCGTAGGTGCCATACTGATGGTTGATATGGCTCACATCGCCGGTTTGGTTGCCACAGGAGTGCACCCCTCCCCTGTCCCCTATGCTGAGTTTGTAACAACCACTACACACAAAACGCTGCGCGGACCCAGAAGCGGGTTGATTCTTTGCAAGGAAGAGTTTGCCGCAACGCTCGACAAGACGGTATTCCCAGGTTTGCAGGGCGGTCCACAGATGCACACTACTGCAGCCAAATCGGTCTGTTTTCTGGAGGCCATGCAGCCCGGCTTCACGCAATACACACAACAAATCGTGGCCAATGCAAAAGCATGTGCGGCCAGTCTTGAGGGACATGGGTTCCGCATTGTCTCCGGCGGAACCGATAATCATTTGATGTTGGTAGATGTTGCCTCGTCCGGGATGACAGGAAAGGTTGCTGCAGCCGCACTTGATGCAGCAGGGATTGTAGTCAACAAAAACACAATTCCATTCGACACAAAAAGCCCGTTTGTTACATCCGGCATACGCATAGGAACCCCCTCCGTAACTACCCGCGGGATGCGGGAACCTGAAATGGAGAAAATTGCCGCATGGATCGCAACTGTACTTAACGACGTCGAAAACGAAAATTTACAATCAGTGGTCAGAGAAGAGATATGTAAATTCACCGAAGAATACCCCGTACCATGATCAAAGGCGAAATGAAGAACACAATACCGCAAACAATTTCAAAAGAGCTCGGAATACAGCTTTCACAGGTATCCGCCGTAATACGATTACTTGAAGAGGGAGCAACCGTTCCTTTCATCGCCAGATACCGCAAAGAGATGACCGGCGAGCTGGATGAAGTCGCAATTACATCGATTCGCGACCGAATGACACAGATAGCAGAACTGGATGCCCGCCGTAGTAC
>CAZAKU010000350.1:0-3189 GCA_964485765.1 uncultured Lentisphaerales bacterium | reverse complement strand
TACAACAGCATGGCTGTCGGATCAAGATTTTACCTGCGTCTGCGGGTGTAGCGTGAGGCAGTGCCGTCGGCGGGATTTTCGGGCCAGGAGTGTTTTGGATAGCGCCCGCGCAGTTCGCGTCTCGCTTCGGCATAGCCGCGTTTCCAGAACCCCGCCAGGTCCTGCGTGATCTGTATAGGTCGTTGGGCAGGGGAGAGCAGATGCATAAGCAGGGCGATACGTCCGTTGACAATTCGGGGTGTTTCCTGCAGTCCGAAAAGCTCCTGGATACGCACCGCTAATACAGGAGTTTCTCCATCGATATAGTTTATTCTGACGTTTGATCCACTCGGTACAGCGATTCGCTCAGGAGCAAGTTGTTCAAGTCTTCTTGATTGTTCGTAAGTAAGCAGGCCCAGTAATCCATTCTTCAAATCGGCTTTTTGAGCTTGTGAAAGAGAGCGTATATTCATCAATAGGGGCAGAAGCCATTTGTCGGAAGAGTCTTCGAGTCCCTTGTTGGAGGTGTCGGGCCAGTTATCTTCCGGGAATTCGCGGCGCAGGAGCGCTACTCGCGCAATCCATTGCGAGGTGTCAGTGGTCCAGTTCAAAGAGCTCAGGCCGCGTTGCAGCATCGCCTGCATTAGTGCCCGTCCTGTCTCCTCGGGTGTAGCGTCATTGAGAGGCGCTTCACTTACAACAATGGCGCCCAGCATCTCTCTTGTAACGGCTATGACGCGCTTCTCTTTTTCTCTCCATTCAATGATGCGTACTGGGGATGCCTGTGCCGTGATTCTTTCAATGGCGTATGGCTCGATTTCGCAGCCCAGAAGGATTCTCGCTTTTGCTCCACGGTCGTTCAGATGTGCCGCGACAACCCATTCCGCCCCGCAGAGGGGGTCATCCGGCGGGATAATAGCACCACGTCCGTTTACCATAACGTAATCGCCCTCGGGCGTTCCGCGCCTCCTGGCGATACGTTCGGGATAGGCCAGGGCCAGAAGCTCGCCGTATGAGAGTGTTTGCTCTCCCTTTGATCTGCCTCTGCTCCAATCATTTGCCAGTTGGCGGATCTTTCTCGTTATCTCAGGTCGCAGAGAGTGATGGTTGCTCTTTATCAGGTCAAGGCGTATGGCTATATCACATCCCTGCTCATTCGATCTCGGCAGAGGGTCCCGTTCGCTCAGTAATGCTGCTATCAGGCAGGCATCATCAGTGCATCCGGTGTCGCTGCCGATCCTAATCATATGTGCCAGTCGGGGGTGCATCGGCATCTTTGCCAGGCTCTCTCCATGTCGAGTTAGGGCGCCATCGGGGTTTATGGCTTTGAGTTGATAAAGAAGCTGGCGTGCAGTTGCCAGTGCGGCTTCGGGTGGTGGTGTAAGCCAGTTTAGCTGCTGTATATCGCGTACCCCCCATAATGCCAGCTGCAGGGCAAACGACGACAATTCGGCATCGGCTATCTCCGGCTGACGGTTTGCAATCAGCCCCGTGTCTTCCGCTTTGCTCCATAGGCGTATGCAGTGTCCCGGTGCTGTTCTTCCGGCCCTTCCGCGACGCTGATCAGCCGCATCACGGGTTACGCGTACTGTTTCAAGCCGTGTCATTCCCGTACGGGGTGAGTATTTGTGTATTCGCATCCAGCCGCAATCGATTACACAGCGGACACCCTCAATAGTCAGGCTGGTCTCGGCGATTGATGTTGCCAGTACAATTTTGCGCTTTCCTGCAGCTGCAGGGCGCAAAGTTTTGCTCTGTATCGCCAGGGGGACTCCGCCGTGCAGGATGTGGATTTCGGTGCTGCCGGGAAGCTCCTCTCTCAGCAAAGCCGCTTTAGTTCTCTCGATCTCAGCCACTCCCGGCAGGAAGATAAGGAGGTCTCCGGTTGTTTCGTCAAGTGACTGCAGAGCTGCAGATGCCGTGGCAAAGGGGATCTGGCGCAGCCCGCCGCTCGCAGGCCGGAAACTACTGCTTACGGGGAATGCTTTTCCCACGGAGGATACGAGTTGCGCGGAAAGTGATCGGCACAGGTCATTAGCATTCAGGGTTGCCGACATTAGCAGAATACGCAGGTCGGGGCGCAGCGCGGTGAGAGAATCGCGGCATAGAGCCAGCGCCAGTTCTGAGTCGAGGCTGCGTTCATGAATTTCATCGAAGATAACGATGCCGTAATCTTCCAGAGATGGGTCGCGCTGTAATCGCTGCACAAGCAGCCCCTCGGTCACTACCTCAATGCGTGTGTTACGCGATATCTTGCGGTCGAGCCTTACCTGATAACCAACAGTTTCGCCTACCTTTTCACCCAGCTGTGAAGCCATGTATGATGCCGCTGCACGTGCCGCGAGCCTGCGCGGCTCCAGCATTATGATATTCCTTCCCTTGAGCCAGGATGCGTCATTCAGGAGAGCAGGGGGGACACACGTCGTCTTTCCCGCACCGGGAGGTGCCTGCAGTACTGTTATGCCAGGTTCCGATAGCTTACTGAGCAGCTCGGGAATGGCATTATGGATTGGTAATTGCGACATGGAGCCCACATGCTGCCTTTTTTGGCTTAGATTGGCAAGGTATAGCTTGACGTTATCAGCGTATCGGGCGAACATGCGCTCAAGTGGTTTCGGTGTGCATCTTTTCAGGCGCCGTGCTGCTCGGGCAATTTAGTGTTATGTATTAAATTCATAGAGAGAGGAGTTCAAAATGGCTAAAAAGCGTAAATTGAAGATGGGTATGGTCGGTGGCGGAATCGGGGCATTTATCGGTCCGGTTCACAGGATGGCGGCTACTCTGGATGATGAGGCCGAACTGGTTGCCTGTGCATTTTCGTCGGATCCTGATAAGTCGAAAGCATCTGGACGGGAGCTGGGGCTGGATCCCTCCCGCGTTTATGCGTCATGGGCCGAGATGGCAGAGAAGGAGAGTGCTTTACCTGATGATGAGCGCGTTGATTTTGTCTCGATAGTGGTACCCAATGGCTCTCATTTTGCTGCGGCTAAGGCTCTGCTTGATGCCGGTATTAATGTGATCTGTGATAAGCCTATGACTACAACACTTGCGGAGGCAAAAGAGCTGAAAGCAACTGTTAAGAAGAGCGGCAAGGTTTTGGCGCTGACGCATAATTATACCGGTTACCCCATGGTTAAGCAGGCGCGTCATATGTGCTCGAAGGGGATTCTGGGTACAATCAACAAGATAGTAGTTGAGTATCCTCAGGGG
>CAZAKU010000349.1:0-3074 GCA_964485765.1 uncultured Lentisphaerales bacterium | reverse complement strand
GGATATCACAGCGTTCAACAAAAGGAAAACGAACGGCATCTTTTTCCGTCGTTAGAATAGCTTCGGCGCCACGTTTCATACTCCAATTAATAGAATTAATGATTTCCTGTTGCGTAAATCGATGATGGTCGGCAAAACGGCGGGTATAGACAATCTCTGCACCGAATGAACGTAGCGCATTTTCAAAACTTTCAGGTACGGCGATCGCCGAGATGGCTGCAATCTTCATTCCCTTAAGTTTTTCAAGCGGATATTTTTCATCTCCAAAAACATCTTTCAGATATTTGGCCGCATGCCGACATTCTGAAATTTCGGCTACCGGATTCATTTTCCGCAACTGCTCTTTTAGTTCCGGTTCACCCTCTTCGCCACATTTTGTGATGAAGATAAATCCGGCACGTTTAATATTCCGCATGGGCTCGCGCAATAAACCCCGTGGAAGTAAATGCCCTCCGCCGAATGGATTCATCCGGTCAACCAGCGCAATATCAAGACGGTGCCCCAGCTTCAAATACTGAAAGCCGTCATCAAGAATCAACGTGTCGCATCCAAGCTCTTTAATGGCATATTTCCCGGCCTTCACACGGTCACGATCAACCACAACAGCAACATTGGGAAGGTTGGAAGCCAACATGTAGGGCTCATCACCGGCAGTCCATGAATCAAGCAAAAGTCGTTTGCCATCGGAAACCACACGAGGAGGTGACTCAATTTTTCCGGTAGTGATGCGCTGAATCATCTTTTCGTGAAAAGGGAGTTCCTTTGATTTATATCCACGACTGAGAATGGCTACCTTACGTCCCTCCAGCTGCAGCTCACGTGCAAAAATCTCTACGACCGGGGTCTTCCCCGTGCCGCCGACAGTTACGTTACCAACGCTTATTACCTGCACCCCGAGCGGGAAACGGCGCATGATTCCGCGATTATAAAGAAACAGACGAATCTGAACCACGGTACGGTAAAGATGTGAGATCTGCTTAAGCCACCATAGAAGAACCCTGATCCCCCATGTATGGCCCTTATCCGCTCCCGGCCGTTGTATCAGCCGCAGCAGAAAGCGCTCCATCCGTTCAATGCGTTTTAGCCGCATTCTTGGCATAATGCTTTATCCCCAAATTCTATAAATCAACGATACGTTCCGGGGTCGATCCCCAGCTGTTGAATACGATAATTCATGATTCTTTGTGTGGTATGCATCTGCCTTGCAGCTGCCGTTGCATTACCACGATGTTTCTTAAGTGAATCCACAATTATCTCACGCTCGTAGGTCCTTACGAGCTCCTTCAGCGAAACTCCCTCGCTTATAAAAACCGCCGTATTGGTCTGGTCACCGGTCTGCAGAGAGGGCGGCAGCGAATAACCGTGTATTACATCGTCGGTACTTGTCAAGACCGACCGCTCAATACAGTTCTCGAGTTCGCGTACATTTCCCGGCCAATGGTATGCCATAATCATATTGATGGCGGTGGTACTGATGCGCTTCACCACCTTGCCGTACAACTCGTTGTAGCGGCGGATGAAGAAATCGGCCAGAAGCAGTATATCGGCACGCCTGTCTTTAAGTGAAGGCATATGTATAGGGAACACGTTAAGCCGGTAATACAGATCCTCACGAAACTTACCATCGTCCATATAGCTCTCGAGGTTACGGCTTGTAGCCGCAATAATACGAACATTGACATGAACACTCTCCGTTCCGCCAACACGCTCGAAAGTGCGCTCCTGAAGCACGCGCAGCAGCCGCACCTGAACTGCGGGGGAGATATCGCCAATTTCATCCAGGAAGAGCGTCCCGCCATTTGCCAGCTCGAAGCGCCCTTTACGCTGAGAATTGGCACCGGTGAAGGATCCCTTCTCATGGCCGAACAACTCACTCTCGATCAGACTCTCAGGCAGTGCCGCGCAATTCACACACACAAAGGGATTGTCGCGGCGTGAACTGCTGTAATGGATCGCGTTCGCCACCAGCTCCTTGCCCGTGCCCGAGTCACCACGAACCAGAACCGTTGCAGGGCTATCTGCCACCTGTGCTATCTGTTCATAGACCCGGCGCATACTGCTTGAGTTACCAACAATATTACTCGGCTTGTAGCGATCACCGAGCTGACGGCGAAGACGACGATTCTCAGCAACCAGAGAAGCCCTCTCACGATGCTGTTCACGTATTGCCGCCACGGCTTCAACCAGAATACTCCCCACCAGGCGCAGAAAGCGCAGGTCTCGATCAAGGGTCGCCTCATCCGCAGTCGGACGGAGCATGCTCATTGTACCGATGACACGCTGCTGATGCTTGATGGGCACACACATAAAGGCCATTGCACCACTATGCACATCTCGCCGCCCCATACGGTTCAGGAAATCAGGATCATCGCTGATATCCACAACGATCTCCGGCTCTCCACTCTCAGCCACACGCCCGGTAATGCCATCACCCAGCTCGTACTGCCCCTTGGCGACCTCCTCAGATGAGAGACCGCGGGCAGCCTCCACCATGAAAAGATCGGTTCCGGGGCGTCGCAGAGTAAGCGTCCCGCCGGAGAGCCCCATGTCGCTCTCCATAATATCCATCACCTCGTTCACCAAAGCGGATACGTTATGCTGCTGCGTCAGGGCCTGCGAAATACGGTATAGTATCTCAAGCTCCTGCTGCGCACGCGATGGAGTCAACTCTGTGTCAGACATCTCTCTACCTCTCCTGATTTGCGGGATAATCCTACCCCCTGAAGTCACCAACAATATTGTTCCACCCCGGAAAATGTCAACAAAAATGTAACTTTTGAGGCAAAATGCACCCTTTTTATCCATTTTCTCTTATTCAGCTGTACAAATAGGCCCAGAATGATTATCTATTGCCTTTGGGAAAAAGATATAGATCAGTTTGTAATCAAGCAGGAATCCGGAGAAGCATCCATGTGTGGCATATTAGGTATTTTTGAATTCGACCCCAAAGAGCAGGAGACTCTTCGCGCTGAAGCGTTGCGCTGCGCCAAACTTATCCGCCATCGCGGCCCAGACTGGAGCGGAATTTATGCGGGTGAGAATGCAATTCTGGCCCACGAGCGTCTCTCTATAGT
>CAZAKU010000348.1:0-12864 GCA_964485765.1 uncultured Lentisphaerales bacterium | reverse complement strand
GCCCGCTTTGCGGGCGTTTGGGGAGAGGGTTCCGGCTTCGAGCTTCGCTTTTTACGCCGTGACAAGTGCGAAGCCACGTTTGCCGCACACGTGATGCCGCTCCGCGGCAAACGTGGCTTCGCAGGGCGGCATCACGTGTGCTTTTTGGGAGTTGGTTTAGTGGGCTGTAGGCTGGAGAGGGCGCTTTGGGGGGTGGTTCGCTCTGTATACTTTGTCCATGGAGTAGCGTGGGGGACCGTCAAAAAGATCAGCATCCACTGCGTCAGGTGTAATCCCATCTCTTCAAACCGCGTCGCGTGCAACAACAACTGCCTGGCCGGCTGTCAGCGATAACGTGATCTCACCATCTTCAACGGCGAGGCGGGTTGTACTGCCAAGTCCGTCAAACCAGTTATCGATCCGCTCTGTAATCGCTTCAGTTGTAAAGTCCACGCCTTTACTGATCCAGTAGCGAACTCTTCTTTGCTGTTACCACCAGCTTTCTTCCGAACAGGGCGGTTGTGTTATTCTGCTGTTTTAACAGGGGATTCTTCCATCCTTTGATTGCGGCTGCAATCCATATGAACGGCAGTATGAATGAGAGCAGGATGGAGGTCGTTTGCCTTTTATCGGCAGCTACCCCTGATACCGTCAGACCGTGCTGTGAAAGGAGCCATGCATAGCGGTTAAGGGTGAAAGGGGATATGTGCTGCCCGACAGGGTCTTTTGTGAACGGTGTCAGTAACCCGAAGGAGTAGTACTCCCCGGTAAGCAGGAAGGAGAATCGCGATTTAAGAGAGAGAATGTTTGGCGTGGTGAAGAGCAGCACTCCTCCCGGTTTCAGAACTCTGGCTGCTTCAGCGAAAAATGCATTGTGGCCGTCTATATGCTCCAGCACCTCTACGGATACTGCGGCATCGAACTGCCCGTCGGCAAAGGGGAGTATGCCGCTTTCGTCACACGGCCCGCACTCCACCCCCGGCACGTCGAACTGATCAGGCACAAGGTCGCATGCACTTACCGAAAGACCGCTCGCCTTGAGCTTTGCGGAGAGGGCTCCCTGGCCGGCTCCGATATCAAGAATAGATGCCGCACTGTCTAAATCGATCTCCTGCGACAGTGTTTTAATAACAAAATCGTGGGTCCCTTTAATGGCCATTTCGCAACTCAACGGCTGTCTCCATTTTGTGTGAGTTATGCTGGGGGAGGTAATCGTAGAATTTCCCCCTGATCTGCCCTCAATTTATCGTTTTAGAGCCGGTGCGTCAACTTCCGGACTCTGAGTGAGTCTCTATTTCGACCTCAGCGCCCACGGCATTGTTGTCGCGCATCCAGCGTGCAATGTATACGAAGGGGGTGTCGCATGCCGCCACAAACCATTTAATAACGTATGTTGAGATGAATACCGACCAGAAGACCGAGCTATCGTCGAAGAACGGTTTCATGCCGAATATGCCGAACATCCCGGAGAAGGCGATGGTACAGAAAACCGAGGTGTCGAGTAGCTGGCTGATCATTGTACTTGCATTATTACGCAGCCAGATATGGCGTTTTGCCGGAAGGCGCCGTCGCCACCACTGGTATGCCCATACGTCGTGGACCTGTGAGATAAGGTATGCAGCCAGGCTGGCTACGGCCAGGCGTGGCATTAGGGAGAAAATAGAGCTGATATGTTCGTGCATGCTGTCACTCGCAGATGGAGTGAAACGAATAGCCAGGTTCATTAGCAATGAGACCGACAGTAACGAGAAAAACCCCATTGCAACGGCTCTCTGGGCCGCCTTTTTGCCGTAATTTTCGCTTAGAATGTCTGTCACAAGAAATGATGAGGCATAAACAATATTCCCGAGGGTGACATCAATACCGAACAGGCTTACAACTTTAATGACCTGTATGTTGGCGGTTATGGTCGCAATCGGTATCCAGATGTAAAGACCTGTTCGTCCGAACAGACGGTATACAAGAAGGATGCAGAAGAAGCTGGTTAGCAGAAGGGTGATCCATGTGAATTCATTACTGAAAACAATGGACCTGATAAGTTCATTCATTTGTTAACTCCAGTTTTGATAAGTGGGTAGGCTGGGACCACTGATTCTGTTCTTTTGCGAGGTGGGAGGGTAAGGCTGTTTATGCGGGAATGCCAGAAAAAACTGACTATCCCGAACCGCCGGGGCGCTGGGATTTACATATTTTGATTTCTGTAGTACCTTCTCTCCTTTAAAGGGAGTTATTAATGAAAATTGTTTTACGTGGTCTTGCTGTTTCTCTTGTTGTCTCTATTTTCCTCTCGATACAGGTGCATGCTGCCGATGGTGGGCGCAAGATCCTCATGGGGGGTTGTGGTCTCGGCAGAATTGTTCTTTTCGACCGGGACAATACAGTGCTCTGGGAGATGAAAGAGCCCAGGGAGGTGTCAGACCTCTGGATTCTGGCTAACAGTAATATTGTGCACTCCACCAAGCATGGACTGCGTGAGATTAAGCCTGACTATGGAACAGGGATGGGGGGCGAGGTGATATGGGAGGTCAACGCGCCTGAAGGCAGTGAATGTCACTCTTGTCAGCCCATAGGAGATGATCGCTATCTTGTCGGTTATTCCTCCGCTCAACGCTCTTATCTGGCCGAGATCGATTCCAAAGGCAGGGAGTACAAGGTGGTCGAGGTAGAGGGGCAGAGGGGGAAACATAGCTCATTCCGCCAGGTTCGCAAGACAGAGGCTGGCAGTTACATTACCTCTCAGCAGAGCAAGGGCGGCAGAGCGCGTGAATATAGTGCCGACGGGAAGCTCCTGCGCACATTCCCTTCGGGGCATTACTCTGCCGTTCGCCTTGAGAATGGCAACACTCTTCTGGGATGCGGCGATGAACATCGATTGATTGAGGTCGATAAGTCAAACAAGATTGTCTGGGAGCTGAAACAGGATGATATTCCAGGGGTTAAATTTGGCTTCATAGCCGGGATATGGGTTCTTGAGGATGGGAATATACTCATATCCAACTGGGGTGGCCACAGCGGGTCTACGGGCGGTGCCGTTCTGGAAATTAACCGCGACAAGAAACTGATTTTCAGCACCGACAGCGCTATAAAGAACCGTGTCTCCAGTCTCTATGTTGTTGAGTAGGCGTCGAAACCTTTAGGGCGAATATTTCGCCTCTTTGGTGCTGTTCGGGCTAATCGGTCTCGGTTAGAGGAATGGTGTTGGTTGTGTTCTGTGATGGTTGCCCCATGCCTATATTCACAGTGTACACCTTTCGCGGCGCGAACATCTCTGGTTTGGTTTTAACCATCCAGATAAAGAAGATCGTCAGCGCAGTCAGTGCCAGGATAAGGGAGATGATCTTGTGATGTTCTGCAGCCCAGTTCCAGAATGGGTGCCATACTGCACGGTGCAAGCGCCTGCGGCGCTTTTCATCCAGTTGTTCCGGAGGAGCTGCGACAGGCTTGCTCTTCAGTAGCTTTATGGTCTCTTCCAGATCAATGGCTTCGTTTCTGCAATCCCGGCAGTTATGCAAGTGTGTACGTACAAGTTCAGACCTGGATGATCCCAGCTCGTGCGTTAGGTAGCCGAACAGGTACTGCTTAATTTCTCGGCATTCAATTTGGATGCCTCCGGGTGGCAGGTTACGTGTTCCGGTTTCGGTTCCCGGCTCTTGTTGTGACTTATTTGCGTTCATTTTCTTCAATACATCGCATTTTTGCGGCAAGTTTTTTCATGGCGTGATGCAATATATACCCTATATTGCCCGATGAGAGCCCGGTGATTTCACTGATCTCACTGTAGCTCATATCTTCGTACACTTTCAGTATTACTATCTGGCGATCGCGTTCCGATAGTTGCTCCAGCGCGACGGCGGCACGTTCCGCATCTTCACTGATGTGTAATCCGCAACCGCGATTGGGGGCTGCGTAGTCGGGGTGTTCGCTTGATTCCCGCAGGTGCAGCTCGCGCCGGCGTGATTCGCGCCGGATCATATCTACTGCTTCATTATGCACCACACGGTATAACCAGCTGGAGATTGCCGAAGATGGCGTCATGGCGTCATGCCATTTGTTATACAGTTTTATGAATGCGTTCTGAACTACGTCCTGTGCGCTGTCATTGTTTGCCAGCAGTCGCGAGGCATAGCGCAACAGAGCAGCTTCGTAGTGATTTACCACCTCGTCGAATTCCGAACGTCTTTGTCGTCTGGCAAATACCATTATAAATGTAACTGTTTATGAATGTATCCTGTCTCATAGTGGCAGCGCTTCCGCCCTTGTCACAGTTTAAACGTACGTCATAGGGGCAATCTTAGGGGTCGCGCAGAAATAAATCAACAGAATTGGTGCGCGAAGTTGGGCGAGATGAAGGCAGCAGGAGATAGCAAAAACTGCAGTTTTATCTGTTTACTACAGCCTGGGCATCCCTTATGAACTCTTTCGCTTGCGAACCGTCTCAAGAATTCTTTCGAATGGCAGCAGGGCCAATGGTTTTGACAGTACGGTAAGGGGGGTTATCGTCAGGGCGTTGGTCATCATCTGAGGGTCAAATTCTCTGGACATAAGTACAAGTTCGGCGCTCTTGCCGGATTCAACAAGCTGCTCGAATGTTTTGAGCCCATCGAATGATGTGGAGGTAGGGTCGAAAAAGATGATGTCGTAGTCACTTTTTTTGAGCAGTTTATCGAGTTGGGACTTATCGAGACATACCGCCATTACTCCCTTGGCGTCATGAGTCCAGTGCTGTAGAGAGGATACAGAATCCGGATCGTTATCCAGTACCAGTGTTTTGATTGGCAACTCTGTTTCGTTGGCCTGTTTGTCAGCCCATACCGACAACCTGTCTATTGAGAATCGCCAGTGCTTGCCAATTCGTGTGGCAGGCAATACCCCTGTACGGGCGTACAGGTAAACTGTCTCGACCGATAGCTGGAAGTATTCCGCTACCTCGGAGACGGTCAGGTATTTCTTTGTTATAAGGTTTAACTCTTGCGGCACGGTGGCTCTCCTGGACGCTTTTAAATAATCGCCTTAATGGACGGCGAGTGGAATGTTGCGGATTCAGCCGACAGTAGCTTTTACTACTGCCAGTACGGATGCTTTTTTTGCCGGTTTTTTGATGATACGGAATGTTCCGAGCTGCAGAACCTTTTCCATGAGCTCGCCATCGAAGTAAGCGGTAATGATGACAATGGAAGGGCGGTCCTTCATCTTGTGAATACGCCTCAGTAATTCGGCGCCATCCATTCTGGGCATTTTGAGATCGGTAAGTATCAGGTCTATGTTGTCCTCTTTACTGAGGCACGCTTCACCTTCAACTCCATCTGCCGCCACTATTACATCGTACCCGGCGCTGCTCAACCAGCGCTTCATAAGCTCACGGGCCGGTGCTTCATCCTCTACAACCAGGACCCTCTTTGTGGGCTTGCATTCGGCTACGTTTTGGTGCTCAAGCATCCATGTGTCGATTTCATCACGGTTGAACACCCATCCGCCGCCCTGCTTCTCCGCAGGAAGTTTCCCCGCCCTTACATATTTATATAAAGTTTCAACAGGTAGTTGCAGGTATTCGGCTAACTCTTTGACGTTCATGCTATCTATATTCATTGCCACTCCTTTGTCGGCTATGTCTGTTTGCTTTTTTGTAAAAGCGTAACAGTCATTGTTCCGGACACACGGAACCCCGACTTTATGAGACACCCCTCACACATCAATAGTGTAGAGAAAATCCAGGTGATGAGCAAACGACAATAGCCTTTTTTTGCACTAAATCTACTTGTAGTAACGGCCAAGAACAGCATGTAAATTCGGAGAAATACCGGCATTGACGTAGTTTGGCGCTCAGATATGTTTTAGGCGGAAAATTATTTTCATGAATTCGGGTCGGTTTACTCATGAAGAACAGAAAGAAACGACGTCCTTATCGCTCTCTTATCAGAGGATTCTGAAGGCCTGTTTTGTTGTAACGCTCCAGATAGGCGGGGGTGTAACCCGGCTGTTTTAGATTCGCTGTGCGAACCGGGAACGGCGAGTTGAAGGGCGTGGCCCTCAACTCGCCGTCAAGCTACAAGTTCGGGGTTGCCGCAAACCGCGACAACCCCGGATGTTGGTTGGGTGTTGTTCGTTTCCAAATATTAATATGAGCGTTGAGATGAATTCTTGAACTGATCATCGCGCATAGATTTCCGCTGGCGATTCCAGTTTGCTGCGTCGAGATTATCAGCGTCTATTCCATTCTTTGCGGCGTAATCCTCAAGTTCCTCTGAATCCAGGACTATGGCCTGTTTCTTGAGAATTATCACATTTCTGCCAAGAAGTATCTGTGCCTCTTCCAGTTTACCCTCATCTCTCAGCTTCACAGCTTTACGGTTTTCGATAGTGGCAACCTGAAGCACGGCCTCGGCCATAACCTCTTTTTCTACGTTATCTTCTACTTCCCTTTCCGATTCGCTGAAACGCACGGCTACGCTGTTCTTAAGAAAATCGGTAGTCTTAGTGGACATATTGGCATACGAGACGTTTACAGTTGCTACGGACATCAGAGTCTCCGCCCTGCGGCCATCGATTTCAATCTCCAGCATGGCGTATTTTTCCTGCTCACTGTAAATCTGGCGCATATCAATTTTAACCGACTGTCCGTCGATATCCGCCTCTCTGCCAAGAACCTTTACCGGGCGCACACCGGGGCGGCATTGGATATTAATAACCACCTCCTGTGCGACAACCGAGAGAACGTCGCCCAGCTCGTACTTCAGGATTTTGGCTATGTCGTGTGAGTGCTCTATGAAGGCGTGGTTGCCATCGCTCTGCATCGCCAGTTGCGACATCAGATCCTCATTGTAGCCAAGGCCCAGCCCGAGGGTCGATACCGTTATCCCCTCCTTTGCCAGTGAACGACCCAGTGCACCCAGTTCCGATGGTGTTTCGGGGCCGATGTTTGCAAGTCCGTCGGATAGGAGAATAACGCGGTTAACGCGCTCGCGATCCAGGAATTTCCGGATCTCTGCCGCACCTTTGCTTGTACCTGCAAACAGGGCTGTGGAACCCCCGGCGGTTATCTTTCGGATACGGTTACGGATTGCCTCTTTGTCGCTCAGCTTTGTTGCAGGAACAAGTACCTCAACACCGCTGGAGTAGGCTACGATTGAGATGATATCGTTACTGTTAAGGCGATCAACTACCGCAATGGCAGCCTCCTTGGCCTGGGATATTTTTGCGCCCTGCATCGATCCGGATTTATCGATTACAAGTGCAATGTTGACAGGGGTGCGTGCACTCTCGTTCTCCATCCTGAACCCGCAAAGGCCAACCTTTAGGTAGGTGGTTTGCTTGGCGTTGGCCGTGAGAATCGGGTTTGCCAGTGACGCATCTACTCTGACCTGTGCGGCGAGGGCCGAAAAGGAGAGTGATGATATTAATGCCGTGGCTGCCATGGCATGTGTGATAGTGAACCTTTTCATTACTGCCTCCATGTGTACTGGAAGAGGTTTATCCCCTTCGACATGGATAAGATTGCCATAGGTTAATAGATAAAGTGTCAGATGCCGGTAAAAGAGCTGTAAAAAAAGTGTAACAAACACTGGTTTTCTGGCTTACGGTGCGTTTGCATCATAACTTAGGTTTTGAGTCTGAGCTCTTAACGTATCCTGAGTTTTCTGTTTGTGATACACTCCGGTGGCGGTTAGATTATGCCGGAAAGGGGGTTGGATAACGAGATGGAATGGGTTAAGGCAGTTGAAATATCGTTGATTGCGGTTGGTTTGGCGATGGATGCATTCGCGGTTTCGGTGGCCAGTGGGATCACTATAAAGCGCATGAAATTGCATCACGCGATGCGGATAGCGATTTTTTTCGGTGGATTCCAGGCTTTGATGCCTCTTTTGGGGTGGATTTGCGGAGAGACATTTAAGGGCGTTATCAGCGAGGTCGATCACTGGGTCGCATTTGGTCTGCTATCCGCGATCGGGGGGAAGATGATTTATGAAGCGCGCAAAATCGGAAATGAGCAGTCGATTGATCCCCTGAATGTTTATGTTCTGTTCACTTTGGCAATAGCCACCAGCATAGATGGACTGGTTGTGGGGGTTACTCGTCCCCTGATGGAGGTGCAGATTATGCACGCTATTGCAATAATAGGGGGGCTTACCTTTGTCATTTCTCTTGCCGGAGTACAGATCGGAAAAAGGTATGGACACCTGTTTGAGAATAGATTTGAGATCATTGGCGGTCTGGTCCTTATAGGAATAGGAGTGAAAATTCTTATTCAACATTTGTTCTTTGGATGATACTGTCAGTTGTGATGCGACAAAAAGTCGCGGCAGTATGCAATGCTGTCGCAGGGGCATGCGGTTTGATCTGTTTTGCCCTTGCCATAGGCGATACACATTGGCTTTTAAGTCGTTATGAATGGACAAAAAGAGGTCGTTTACGTTAATGCAGTGTTTATTCAATGGTTGGCACGGTGCTTGCGAACACAAGGGTGGACCCACATTAAGGAAATAGGATATTTTTAATATGAAAAAATCAAATTTCTGGAAGTGGGCCGAGCGCGCCCTGCTCGTATGTGTGTTGGCTTTGCAGGTCGTGATTCTTGTTAAGGGTAGAGGCGGGTCGGAGGCGGGCACTTTTGCGGGTGATGATTCGCAGGGGTATTCCCCCCGACCGGCGCCACTTTCCGGGGGTGATAGCCCCGCATCTTTTGCCAACTCTTCTAATCCCTCCGTGAATCTTCCCCGCAGTATGTCTGAATCGGGGTTGATCTATTCGTCGGGGAATATGGATCCTGAGCGTTTATACTCCCGGATGAATCTTGTTTTTGAGCGCACTGTACGTGAACTCGATAAGGGGTGGGATTCTCTGGTTTCATCTCCCGCTATGGATATGCGCATTCGTGAGAAGGATTACCTGATAACGGCCTGTGTTCCCGGTGTTGATCCGTCGCAGGTGGATGTCTTTCTTGAAGGGCGTTTGCTGACGATAGTTGTCCCCGTAGGAAATGTGGTATCGGGCAGGTATAGATTGTTTCAGAGACGTTTTCAGTTGCCCGGTTTTGTCGGCCCGAGCGAATCGGCCACAGCCGTTCTTAGCAACGGCATTCTGCGTATTGTTGTGCCGAAGAGTGAGGAGCCGCTGCGCGCATCCACCAGGGTTGTGGCGTATCGGTTGATGTAGTATGGAATTGAAGGATTTGGTGGCGTTTCTTGATGGAACGCTTGCGGTTGGCGACTGGGTGGATGACTCTAATAACGGGCTCCAGGTTGGTGATACGGGTGAGGTGAAGAAGGTTTGCTGCGGTGTTGATGCATCTCTATCTTTCTTTGAAGCTGCCAAGGCTCGCGGAGCTGATTTTCTGATCGTGCATCACGGAATAAGCTGGGGCTCATCTCTATCCCGCTTGACCGGCTTGAATTATCGCTGGGTAAAGGCGTTGATTGACTCCGGCATGGCGCTTTACGCGTGCCACCTGCCACTGGATGCACATCCCGAGGTCGGGAATAATGCAGAGATCTGCCGGGTTCTCGGGTTGCGCGATTGCTCACCTTTCGGGCGCTATCATGGGCGCGAAATTGGGTTTAAGGGTTTGTTGCCGGAGCCTATGCGGTATGACAGCTTTAAACAGCTGGTTGGACGTGAAATCAGCCCCTCATTCAAGTCAATGGACTTTGGTAAATCAATGATATCCAGTGTGGCCGTGATCTCGGGTGGGGCGGCAGCCGAGGTCGCACAGGCGGGGGAGGCCGGTGTGGATCTTTATCTTTCCGGTGAACCATCTCTTCTGGCTTACAACCTTGCGCAGCAGCATGGGGTTAATGCCATTTTCGCCGGGCATTATGCGACTGAACGTTTTGGCGTTAAGGCGCTCGGGCGTCTGTTGACAGATAAGTTTGCCCTGGATGTGGAGTTCATAGACCTTGAGATCAACTATTAGATGAAAAAACTCTTTGTATGGTTAACGGTAACTATGCTTCTGGTCTATATCGGCCGAAATATGTACAACCAGAGTGGCGGCTTTCAGTCTCCTCCTACGCCGAAGGAGGCGCAGCCGGACAGGGTTTCAATAAATGTGCGCAAGTCTGTAAGAAACGTGGATCCCCTTCCGGATGTAGAAACTAATAGCGTGGAGGTCGTTACTGACGTTGAACCTGATGAGGTGGGGGACGACTGGGTTATGATGTTGAGTGATGCTGCCTCTGTTGATCGGCTTAGGGCTGCGGCAGCTGAAGCCGGATTTGCTTTTGAAGTTATCGACTCTCTGCTTGCGGTGCGTGTTCGTGCGCCTTCGAGTCGAGCTATGAAGTCCCTTTTAGCGAGTTCCGGTGTAGATGCCCGCATTCTGATGAACCGTAAGGTTGCCCTCTCTCCGACACCTCCCGAACCGCCCGAAGGAGTCAAGTATACTGCTTTTGGGCCGTACCTGCTCAATTGGCTTGGAATATTGGAACGTAATGAAAACTGGGGCGAAGGTGTGGTAGTCGCTGTGCTCGATACGCCGATGGATGTGAGCAATTCAGCATTGAATAAGAGCAGTATTGAACAGGTTGAATTCGACGGCAGTTCGGGAGAGCACGGGCTTGCCGTTGCCTCAATAATTGCCGGTGCGGGTGGTGATGTTAATGGCATTGCCCCCGGTGTCGATCTGCTTAGCTTCCCGGTCCTTAGTGGCGATGGCTCCGGTAGCAGCTTTGATCTGGCGGAGGCTATTGTCAGCGCTGTTGATGCCGGTGCTCACATAATTAATCTCTCTCTGGGGTGCCGGGAGTCGTGCCCGGTACTGGATTCTGCAGTAGGTTATGCCGCCGATGCCGGAGTGGTGATTGTTGCCGCTGCGGGTAACGACGGTACAGCGGAGCTGCTATGGCCTGCAAGAGATCCACGCACATTGGCGATTGCCGCAAATGATTCGGGCGGGGAAAATTTATGGTTCAGCAACAGGGGCGATTCCGTGGATCTGTCTGCTCCGGGGCTGGCAATACTTGCTGCGACAGATGGCGATGATCCTGTAAAACCGTTTTCCGGCACCTCTGCTGCCGCGGCAGTAGTTTCCGGTGTATTGGCGGGAATTCTTTCGATGGATGAAAATCTCTCCTCCGCTGAGGTCGCGGAGTTGCTCTGTTCCCTAGCTGATGAAGCGGGTGAGCCGGGAGCCGACCCTCAGTACGGAAAGGGCCTGATCAGCCCCGTACGGGTATTGGAATGGAGAGATTCTCAGGAGATCGTCGACTTGAGTATGGCCAAGGCCTGGGTTGCCGAGGTGGAAGCTGTGGGGGATGATGCCCTGCTGATGCTCACGGTGCAGAACCGGGGGACACAGCCTGTATCAAGTGCACGCTTACGTGTCTCTTTTGCTGGCTCCGTTCAGGATTGGAGCATTAATGATATTCAACCCGGCGCTATCGAAAGTCGGGAGGTACGCATAAGTAATGACTACCTGAACGATTCTGAAAACCCACTGCATGTGATATACGGGGTTGAGCTGATTGATGGCGCGGGCGATTCCAGACCTAAGAATAATGTGCGCCAGCTTCTTATCTCTCTTCCATGACGTTGCAAATGGCACCCGGCTCGGTCTCCCCTGCGCCGTTGCGATTAACTCACCGCATTCGTCGGTCCGCTATACCCGTCCAGTCCACGCATATGCACGCAGAATGTTCGGACCTTTCCTTATGTGAATCTTGTGATGGCCTAAAGGGGATGAGAGTGGTGGCCCACAGGAGGACGACTTCAGGATAGGTACTGCTCTCCGCCGGCGGGTCGTAATCATAATCATAATCCTAATCACTAGCATCCCATACGGAAGAGGAGACTCACCACGGAGATTCGGAGACTCGGAGTGGAGGAGAGTCGATTTTTGCCGCGGATTGCACGCCCCGACATTTGTCGGCCCACGACGTGCGTCGGGGTTCAAGCAGATGAAGACAGATGAGATTTTTTTGAAGAGGACAATATTGAGACTTATGGCCACAAGAATGCACAAAATTCGCAAAAGGGAGATGGATTGAGATTTATTGTCCGCAAGAGATGTAAAGCAGAGATAGGGCGTTGCACAATACAGTCGCAACCGAACCCCGACCCAATCCAGTCGTGCAAAGTCCCTGTCATTTTGCGCATTTTGTGCATTTTTGTGGCAAACTCTCATCTCTATCTCCCCTGCAACCATCTCTCTTATCCGTGACCATCCGTGAAATCCGTGGTTAAAAACTCTAATCTCCTCCCTTTTCGCAACCTTCACGCCTTTTGTGGTAGAACTCTTCGTGGACAAAAGACTCATTTCTATCTCTCCTACGATCATCCCTCTCCTTCCGTGATAATTGGGACACCCAATATTTCCTTTTCGGAATGTGGTTGTTGGAAGCTATTTGGAGCGAATGCTACGGGGTAGCCAGAGCACCGAAATCCTACAGAAGCTCATGCTCTACCTTGACATTTGGTTGTTGTTGGGGGTAGCTTTAGCGACCTGTTGAAAACGAAAAACAAAGAATTATTACCTGAATTACTCGCACCATCCGGAACAATAGAGGCAGGGTTTGCTGCTTTTGATGCCGGCGCTGATGCTGTTTACACGGGGCTTCCCCGTTTTAACGCCCGTGAACGCGGCAAAAATTGCTCGGCCGATGATATCGCGCGTCTTATAGGATATGCCCACCGTAAGGGGAAGCGTGTATATGTAACCCTGAATACCCTTATTCGTGAACGTGAGCTGGTTGAACTGGTCGATATCCTGGCGGAGTTATGGGTTATGCGCCCCGATGCTCTGATTGTGCAGGATCTGGGCTTGGTGCGCCTTGTTCGTGAACAGCTCCCGGAGCTGACACTGCATGCCAGTACACAGATGGCGATTCATAACAGTGCGGGTATTCGCGTTGCTGAACGCATGGGTATGAAAAGGGTGATCCTTGAACGGCAGGT
>CAZAKU010000347.1:0-5124 GCA_964485765.1 uncultured Lentisphaerales bacterium | reverse complement strand
CCGCAGCTGCTCCCCCCCTATTACGCCGGTTCCAGCAGAAGCGAACTGCTCGCCCTGCTTCGAAAGGGGCATCATGGAGTCAAACTCTCTGATCAGGAGCTGGAGAAGGTCGCCTGCTGGATTGATCTGCTGGTCCCCTATTGCGGCGACTATCTGGAAGCCAACCAGTGGAGCGAACAGGAGACCCGGAAATACATGCACTTCCAGCGTAAACGCGAGGAGATGGCAGAAATAGAGTATCAGAATATTGAGGCGTTCATTCAGGCACAAACCGGCAAGCCCTTTACCCTCGACCGCCCTGAACGTATCGCTCCAATACCAGCGTCTAATTGAGGACACCCAACAATTTCCGCAGCAAAAACGCGTTTAATTGAGGACACCCAACAATTTCCGCAGCAAAAACGGAATTGGCCTCTTATATTTCTTGGGTGTCCCCAGAATCGCAGTATTGATTTTTGCTCCTGCAGCTGGCACAATCCCTCGTTTTTGGATTTACCAGCGCGTTTCCCCCTTAGGGGGATAGCATAGGAAGGAGAAAAGAAATCGCAGGTAAAGGAAGTCGTAACAGAGTTTCGGATCGCAAGGCATATGAAGATAATTACGAGAAAATCTTCAGAAAACCCCGTGACAAGAATACAAACCCCCAGACGGACAAAAAATGATACACGTTATAGCAACAATTCAGGTTAAGGCAGGCGCCAGAGAGCGGTTTATATCGATTTTTCTCGATAATGTACCAGCTGTTATGCGGGAAGAGGGCTGTATTGAATACGCCCCGGCAGTAGATGTTGCCTCCGGTATTCCGGTTCAGAATGCTGTTCGCGACGATATCGTGGTTATCTGTGAGCAGTGGGCTTCGCTGGATAATCTGCATGCCCATCTCGAATCAGCGCATATGGCGGTCTACAGGGAGAGGGTGAAAGATCTTGTGATATCGGTGGATTTACAGGTATTGGAACCGGCCGTCTGCGGCTGATTTTTCGATTGTGGAGGTTATGTCAAGAGAGACCTTTGCTCTTGCGGGCGGGTTTAACCCGGGGTGGCATGTTTTTTCGCGAAATCTTGCAGAGCGCCGTTATTGCTTGCGGCATGCCCGGATACGCAGGCATATCTCATCACCAAAACTAACGCCGCCTTTGGCCTTCATCACTGACCGCCCCCGGCGCCTTCATAAGATTCAGGTTCATTCGCTGTCGGACAGCTTCGTAGAGCAATATGGTGGTGGCTGTCGCCACATTTAGAGAGTCGCATTTGCCGAACATCGGTATGCGTACCTGTATGTCGGCGGAGTTCATCCAATCTTCACTCAGCCCAACCTGTTCGCTTCCGACGGCAATAGCGATCGGACCGCTGAGATCCACCTCCGTGTGCAGCGCTTCGGCATGAGGCGTAGCCGCCAGAATCTTTATTTTGTGCAGTTTCAGCCAGTTTAGTGCATCTTCAGTGCCTGCATCGGCGACAGGAACGGTGAAGAGTGTCCCTATACTGGCGCGTACAACATTGGGGTTGGTGAGGTCAGTGCAGCGGTTGCATACGATCACACCATCGACACCCGATGCATCAGCGGAGCGCAGAATGGTGCCAAGGTTGCCCGGTTTTTCGATCGACTCGGCCGCAATTATCAGAGGATTGTCGCTCAGTGCCAGCTTCTCTAACGGGATGCTGACGGGCGGGGCCAGTGCCAGCAGACCTTCGGGACGGTCACGATAGGCCATTTTCTGGAAAGCATCGCGCGTGCATTGAATTATTTGCGCACCCCCTTCGCGGCATCTTTCGATAAGCGCAATCTCATTCTCCCCCTGAAACAGTTCGGGACAGAAGAAGAGGGTTGTGGGGCTGTGCCGACTCTCGGCGGCACGAAGCAGTTCACGAAAGCCCTCTATAATCATCAGGCTCTCCGCGTCGCGGTGCGAGCGTCGGCGTAGCTTGACCACCGCCTTAATGCGCGGGTTGGATGGGCTGCTGATTTGCAGATCCGGCAGCATTACAAATACTCAATAGATGTGGCGCATAGTAGCTCGACCTACCAGTCCCGGAATGGCATTGGTTACCGCCAATCCGCTGGATGCGGCAATGGCCGATATGGTCTGGTTTACGCTGGAGCCGTCCACGTCCGAATCGCGGGTCGCAGTGTAGGTGACAGTGTCGCCAGTTGTACTGCTCAAGACGCCCCAGCTCGGGTTTGCAAGTGTCCAGCGATAGCTGTCCCACCCTGTGGCCGTCAGCGTTATGGCCTGCCCTTCATGCAACTCGGCGTAACCGGGAGAGATGTTTATGCTGGTCTCTGTTGCAGATTTATCCTCACAGCCCTGACTCAGGATGAGCATAAAGGCCGGTACGATCGCATATAGCGCCTTCAAATTAATGTTTATCTTTTGTTTCACAACGGCAAAACGGTATAGTAACGTGCCTCGGATGTCAAGGCAGGCATTTGTCTAATAGTTCACTGGTCGTGGTAAGTTTTTTTGGGGTTGATAAGAATATGATTAAAAGAATAGTTGCGTTGCTCTCCCTTGCTGTTTTGCTTCAGGCAGAGGTAATTGTCATCGACGGAGTGGCGGCACATGTTAACGGCCACATAATAACTATAGGTGATGTGACCGGCCTGATGACGCAGGGGCTTAGAATTCCTCCCGGAGTGTCGAAAGAGGAGGAGTTACGCCTTATAATGGAGGCCTATGACGCGGCGGCGGATGAACTGATATCCCGCAGGCTTATAATTGACCAGTTTAATGGCGACAAGTTGGTAATCCCTCCTAATGTTATAGATCAGAGGGTGGAGGTGATTATTGATGAAAAATTTGGCGGAGACCGTTCTGCTCTTCTGAATGCACTGAAAAAGGATGACCGGACCTTTGATGACTGGCGTGAGACTATTCGGGAGCAGATCATTGTTTCAAGTATGCGTTATTCTAATGTTGAAGAGCAGATAAGTATATCGCCGGAGCATGTTCGTCGTTATTACGATGAACACTTGGAAAATTTCTCTGCATCCCCCGGAGTTAAGGTCAGCTTGATTGTATTGAAAAACTCCAATGATGAGGCCGCTCGAATTGAGGTAAGCAACCATGCCGCATCGCTGCTGAAAAAACTCAAAGCCGGAGAGGGTTTTGCGACGTTGGCCAGACAGCATTCTGAGGGGACCGCGGCAGATCAGGGCGGTGACCGAGGCTGGATAGTGCCGGAAGATGAATTGAGGCGAGAGCTGGTAGATGCCCTTTCTGCTCTGAAAGTCGGAGAGGTAAGTCCTGTCATCACCACCCCGGAAGAGCTATATATAGTAAAGAAAGAGGAGATCAGGTCTGAATCAGTGCGTCCCTATAAAGAAGTGCAGCACGAAGTCGAATCGCTGCTTCGGCGCAAGGAGTCTGATATCCTATTCAAAGAATGGGTGCAGCGTTTGAAAGCAGACTCCTATATAAGGATCTTCGATCGCTTTAAAGAGCAGCAGGAGAAGAATGCGGAGGTCATTCGTGATGATGAACCTCACCAGCCCTAGCCAGGTACGGGCCTTTCTTGCCGAGCATGAGATCCGCCCCAACCGCGTGTTGGGGCAGAATTTTCTGGTCGACAGAAATATACTGGAGTCGATTATTGAGGCGGCGGAGCTTGGTTGCGATGATGATGTTCTTGAGATTGGTCCCGGTTTGGGAGTAGTTACGGAGTTTCTCATGGCAAACGCGGCACATGTAACGGCAATGGAGAAAGACGGTTGTCTCTTTGGTGTTCTTCAGCGTCGCTGGGCTTCAGAGGCATCACTGAACCTGCTGCACGGCGACTTTTTACGCGCGGATATTAGCGAGTTCCTCTCTCATGGTAAATTTACGCGTATGGTCTCAAACCTGCCTTACTCCGTAGGGACACGGATTCTGATGGAGCTGGGCATTGTGGCAGAGCCGATCCCTCTTATGGTTGTAATGGTGCAGTTTGAGGTGGGAGAGCGTCTGGCTGCATCTGAGGGCAATGAGAAACGGGGTCTGGTTAGTGTCTGGATGCAGCGACGTTACGATGTAGAGGTGATGCGAAAGGTGAGCCGTAACTGCTTCTGGCCGCGCCCTGATATAGGAAGTGCTGTTGTTCGCATGCGTCGGCATTCGCGGCATGAGCTTCCAGATGCCGTTGAATCACGATTCCGTGAGGTCACCAAGCATGCTTTCAGCCAGCGCCGCAAACAGCTTTCAGGAATTATTTATAGAACGCGTGAAGAGTGGCGTCTGCCGTTGCCGGAAGCACAAGCCCTAATCGCCGATATATGTGGCGATGAACGCGTACGACCTTCAGACCTGAGCGTGGCTCAGTGGTGTGAACTGGCCGCGCGTCTCACACCTTGACCCTCCTGCACGAGCTGTTAAGGCGTCAATTAATGGCTATCTTCCGCGACAAGAGTCGCGCTGAGTATATTGGAACCCGTATATTTCATGAACTTCCGGCAGCACCATGCACGATTTCGCTGCTAAAGTTCATGAAATATCCGTGTCAACTTCCCCTGATATTTCCAAAAAGGTAGTGCACAACTCTGAAATTACAGATGCCGAAAACAAAAAGCGGCCTATTTTTACTATGAATTTGGTTCGGGTTAGGTGCCGTTTTATGCATCTTCCGTCGGTATAGATGATGTTCTAAGGCTCAAAGTTGTTCTGGATGGGTTGCAGCAATGCATCAATGAGTATTTTTTTTAACTTTTGATACAGCTGGCCGTTGGTTTTAGATTATGTTGCAACACCTTTGCTGGTATGTGCTTATAGGCATGAGCGATTGATTGTAGAGTGCATAGAATAAGTATAATTAAAAAAAAGCCAAAAACCCGGTTGACGCTTTGGCGGCGCTCTGGTAGTTTTCGTCGCCGTTTCACACCACAGACCATTTCTTCGGAAAGGCTGCGGTGAAAAAACGGAAAGCAAAAAGTTTGCTTTCGAGGGTTGACCTTCGCTTTGAAAAAGTGATACGTTGGTTCTCGCGCCTAATACCGTAAAGGTGTTTGGCTGGCTCTTTGAAAACGGAATATATTGTTGAGACACACGGTGTCCCGAAGTGGGGATGCCGTGGTCCACAATCGCTTGTACGAGGCCGGATAGAACCCTGAATATTAATAGGGTGTTGTTCCTTTCGGGGGATGGCGCCTTT
>CAZAKU010000346.1:0-3620 GCA_964485765.1 uncultured Lentisphaerales bacterium | reverse complement strand
TAGATGAACTCAGTTATGCAGAAATAGCCGCGGCCACCGGTGTATCCAAAGGAACGGTTATGTCGCGCCTTTTCCATGCCCGCAAGAGACTAAAATCGCTCTTCGAGGAAGAGACAGCTTTGACCTCCGGAACAAGTTCTGTTATTTAAGAGGTGAGATATGCAAGAAACGATTACATCAAGACTTCGCGAAGCGGATGAAATTCCGCCGGCAAAACCTGCCGCCGAATTCTGGCCGGAATTCAAGCAACTGGTTGAGGCCTGCGAACGCGAGCCCAGGCGTACGGTCTGGGAGACCTGGCGATGGATTCCAGCGCCTCTGATCGCAGCTGCCGCCGCCCTGGTTATTGCATTCGTATACTGGCCCCTGCCACCCGAGGCCCGGGTACTGGCGCTGAACGTAATCGCCGAGCATGATGCGGTCATGATGCTCCCCACCGAAGATGGAGGTACTATCATATGGATCGACATGGAATAAGTGCATTTATTGCAAAAATAATGATTGTAGCCATTATGCTTCCATTATCTGCGTCTGCAGCACAGACCCTGACGATACGCATGGTTGAAGCACACAATCGCTCTGAGCAGACCGACGCATCACTTAACGACGTTGCACCATCTCTGCGCCGGAGCCTGCCCTATAAGGGGTTTCGCCAGATCGGAAGTAGCGCACACTCCCTTCCTGCCGGAGGAGAGTCTCAGCTCTCAGGCGGTTACAAAGTAAAGGTAAGCGGACCTGCCAGCAACTGCGCCGTAACAATCAGCAAAAACAACAAGTCTCTGCTCACGACCTCCGTGTCGCTGCGTGGCAGCACGCCGCTCATTGTGGGCGGGTTCTCTGCCGGAGAGAGCAGGCACCTCTTTGTACTGAAGCTAAAATAACTGATAATATGAGCGAAACCAACGAAACTTTTCAATTCGACGAACTGACTCAGGCGACATCGTACCCTCTCAGTGTGCTGCGTGCGTTCGCACCCGGCATAGGTGATGACATACTCGAAGTCGGGAGTGGGATCGGGAACTTCACCCGTTTTCTGCGCAAACAGTATCCCGAACGCAAACTCACACTGCTCGAGCCCAACCCTGATTTTTGCGGACAGTTACAGGATGCATACTCAGGTCTGCCGCTGCATAAAGGTGTTACCGCAGATATGCCGGAGGATTTCCACTGCGACACAATAATTAATATAAACGTACTGGAACATATAGAAGATGATGAAGAGGAGCTGCGTCACTATGCCCGCATCCTCTCACCCTCTCGCGGGCACCTCTGCCTCTTCCTGCCCGCACGCCCCGAAATCCATGCACCTATCGACGACATGTTCGGTCACTTCCGGCGCTACACCCGCAACTCCCTTCGGCAAAAACTGAACAACGCCGGATTCGAAATCGAGAAACTGCGCTACTCCAACCTGATCGGGTACTTCGGATGGGCAGTCGAATTCAAGTGGCGAAAGAACAAGCATTTCACACCATGGAAGGTTTCCCTTTTTGACAAAATTGCATGGCCTGTTCTATCTCGTATCGAAGCAGTGATCCCCCCGCCGATCGGTCAGAGCTTACTTGCAATCGCACGCGTACGCGAATAATCAATCACAACAGAAACTGATTCTATCCGTAAACAACACAACACAAGTCACAGGACAACAAACATGACAAGTATCCTGAAAAAAATCACACCCATCATTCTCTTAACGCTCCTGGCAGGGCTGATCTCCGCAGTTGGCTGCAAAAAGAGCGAAAGCATGCCGTTCGTTCCGGAAAGTGGTGACTTCACCGTTAACATCCCGCTTGGATGGGGATATATGTCATCAGCCGAATCACTCAAACCGCTGACCGACAAGCTTGCGGAGGAATTAAAGAACCGCAAACTGAAAATGGTTCCTATACTTGAAATGTCATCCTCTCAGGGCAGTTTCAGGGCAATTCTGGCAGAACCCGTCGCAACGCCCCCGCGCGCAACGCCTGCGATAAAACAACTGATCCCGGAAGCAGCGATGCTCATGGGTATGTCGTCAGGAATAGCCAACCGCACAAATAACCAGATGATCATCACGTCCGAAACTGTAAATGACAACGGATCTGTCTCCAAAAAGATGCTCATCGCAACTGATAATCGCATCTACTCCTTCATCGGAACCACATCAACCAACAGTATTGCTGCAGAGGCAGAAACAATTCGCAAGATCTTCGCATCAATCTCGCTGAATCCGGCAGATATCCAGTCGGCCCGCGATAAATTCGAAAGCTTCTCGGCCGGATTCATAACAGGCCTGTGGCAAGGAGCGCTGCTGCCATTCCGCCTCATAGCCAGCATATTCTCTGATCTTTCGATTGTTGCCCGGCCCAACACCGGACTCGGTTACTGGCTGGGATATGCCATAGGCTTCATCTTGCTGGTAAAGCTGCTTTTCCCGAGACGCGCCAAACCGATCCCGGACGATGAGGAAAAGGAGAGGGAAAGCAGCACTGACGACGATTCTCAAAACAATCCCGAGACCCAATCCTAACAGGGGAGGATCACTGATTATGCCTCCGAAAAACATAGTTCCTCCGCAGGACGAATTTGCGGCTACGCATACCGACCTTACACTGGAGCGCGAAAAGATTGAGCTGGAGCGCGAACGCCTCGCCCTTGAGCGCGAACGACTTGCAGCTGAACGCGACCGATGGAAGATAGAGGCTGAACTGACCCCTGCCACCAAAGGCCGCCTCAGCATAACGCCAGCTACAATAGTTATCGCGGCGGTGATATGCTGCGTGACCGGCACACTGATTGGTCTGCTGGTTCAACGACTGCTCCCGGCAACCATCCCACCCCCGGTGACAGCCAAACTCGAACTCCGTTCCCTTACATCGACCAATGCACAGGGGGAGGTACGTTCAGTATTCTATGTACAGACAGGCGAAAAGGAATCGGGAATCTCCCGAATACTTCTGGATTAGAACGTATGAGTGCATTCAAGGCTTACGACATACGCGGAGTTTACAACACCGACTTCGACGCACAGACCGTTTACCGTATCGGCCGTGTACTGCCCGCTTTACTGAATGCCGACGTCATACTCATCGGTCGCGATGATCGCGCATCTTCGCCTGAAATTCACAGAGAGCTCATCCGCGGCATAACGGAGAGTGGCTGCAATGTGGATGACATCGGGCTGGCCACCACCCCAATGGTCTACTTCGAAACCGGCCGGGGCGACTACCCCGCCAGCGTCCAGATAACTGCATCGCACAACCCGCCACACTACAACGGGCTTAAAATATCGCGCCGCGGCGCAGTGCCCGTGGGATACGACTCCCAGCCCGGACTGCGCGAACTCGAAACACTTATTGCAGCGCCACCACCGAAAGCAGCAGTTAAACGAGGTAGAACAGAGCAGGTCGATGCAAAAACGCACTATCTCGAATTCCTGAAAGAGTACATTTCCGATCTCAACGGGATGCGTATCGCTATCGACTGCTCAAACGGGATGGCAGCACTCCTCACACCGCATATCTTCTCTTCCGATGTCCATTTCCTTTACGATGAGATCGACGGAACCTTCCCCAACCACTCTCCCAACCCCCTCGAAGAGGAGAATTGCCGCGACCTTATGGAGCTGGTACGCTCCCGCA
>CAZAKU010000345.1:0-3699 GCA_964485765.1 uncultured Lentisphaerales bacterium | reverse complement strand
CGTGTGCGGCGTAATGAGTACTGGCACAACACTCTCAAGTGCCTGCGGGGATCCGGCTCCTCGGTTGTCTTTGCCTCGCACTCCCCGCGTATGGTCCTGGGATACGCCAAAAATGTGATTGTTCTCAAAGAGGGAAAGGTTCTCTTCGACGGGTTGGTCGATGATTTATACTGGCGCCCGGCATCGGCGGAGCTGGCTTCACTTCTCGGGCCTGTAAACTGGCTACCCCCGGGTGAGGCCGATATATGGCTGGCGGGTGTAGAATCCGGGCGTAATTACCGTCCTTCGGAGTTATGTCTGGAGAGCGATGATGGTGCAGCAAACCTGCGTCTTGAATCTGTCAGGTTTATGGGTGATATCTCCGAGGTCTCTCTCGCAAACATTGAAACGGCTCATCAGCGGCGTTTCTTCCTTCTATCGGATTCTCTGCCTCCCGAGGGCAGCGCAGTCAGATTAATCTGCCGGGAGCAGGGGAGGGCGGCGTTATGAAGAGTTGCTTCAGACCGATTGCAGTTGCGGGGGCTTTGCTGGCAGCAGCGACAGCGATGCTGATCACATCCGGTTGTGGCGGCGGCTCCGGAAGGAGTGCTTTCAGCGATGAGGATGTATGGTCGATGCCCCCTTCAGAAGTTGCAATTCCGGCTCCGCGCAGCCTCTGTGTGGCGACTAATGGAGAGTTGTATGTGCTGGATACTATCGGGCGGGTTATAGTTTACGGTAGCGACGGTAACGTTGCGCGTATATGGAGCATGCCCGAGACATCTGTAGGGCGCCCTGAGGGAGTAGTAGAGTTGAGCGATGGCTCTATCCTGGTTGCAGATACACATTACCACCGCCTGGTGCGATTCTCAAAATCGGGCGAAGTCCTGAGTATGTGGGGCAGTAAGGGCGAGGGCGATGGAGAATTTATCTATCCGGTAGCCGTCGAACAGGGTCCGGATGGTTCTATTTATGTGGCGGAATATGGCGGCAACGACCGGATACAGGTGTTCACTTCAAAGGGTGAATTCATCCGTGCATTCGGGAGTTTCGGAACCGGTGAAAAGCAGTTCCAGCGCTGTTCAGGGCTGGCATTTCTTGACGGTCGTCTCTATGTAGCGGATGCAATCAATAATCGGATACAGGTCTATACCCCGGAGGGGGAGCAGGTCGCCTGCTATAATGAGACCGGCGGCGAGATGTATCGATACCCTTACGATATATCTGTAACCGCAGAGGGGAATCTTGCTGTTATTGAATACTCCGCGGGCTGCGTCAGTGTGATCGATGCTGAGGGGAATACACTCGGCCGCTATGGCACTACCGGGCGCGGCAGCGGTAATTTTGCAACACCCTGGGGGATTGCCGCCGGCATAGACGGCTGCCTGTTTATTGCGGATACGGGTAACCATAGAATTGTGAAGGTGCGCTTATGAGGCTGCTCCGTTACTTAGCATTTCTGTTCCCGCCACCCCGGCATCGTGTGCGTCTGACGGAGCTGCTGTTTCCGGTGATATTCTGCCTGCTGTTCGCCGCTGCCTGTATTACCCTTGAAGTAACGCATATCGTGACGTTTGCCGCGCCGAAGGCGTTCTGGCTCTCGCCTCTGCTGCTCTGGGTTTGGTGGCTCTGTTTCTGTGGCCGCAGCGGTCTGGCGGGAGGCGTTTTGTGGATTGCGCTGTTGCTGCGCTTATTGCTGGTGAGCGTATTTATAATGGTATTGGCTGAACCGCGGGCGGTGCGCAGCAGCGATGAAACCGCAGTGGTATATGCGCTGGACTTTTCGGATTCTATCGAGGATAAGGTATTAACCCGTGCGCTTGGGTTTATGAACCGCACAGCACAGGCAAAACCGAAAACAGATAAGGCGGGGCTGGTTGTTTTCGGGCGTACTGCGGGGGTTGAACTGCCGCCTAGAGTGAGCTTCCCGTTCGAGGCGATTAACGTCCGTGTCCCGCGCGACGGCACGAGTATAGAACGCGCATTGGCTCTCTCCGGTGCGATGCTTCCCGATTCCTGTGCGGGGCGTATTGTCCTGCTTTCGGATGGTGTCCAGACAGAGGGCGACGCGGTTGGCGTTCTGTCGGAGCTGACAGCGCGCGGTATTCGCGTGGATGTTCTGCCGATCGTTTATGAGCATGACCGTGAGGTATGGCTCGAACGGCTCGACCTGCCAAAGGTGGTGAAGCAGGGCGAAACCTACGAGGCGGGTGTTGTATTATCATCACTTTCAGCCGGAAAGGGGAAGCTGACCCTTTCGGAGAATGGCAAGGTGGTTGCTGAGCAGCCGGTAACCTTCTCGAAGGGAAAAAACCGCTTTGTACTCCCGTTGTACCTGCGCTCGTCAGGATTTTATGAATATACAGCCCGTATACAGGTTGCCCCTTCGGACGATGGCTGGAGCGAAAATAACATTGCTGTTAATCACCTCTTTCTGAAAGGCGACGGCCGTATCATGGTGGTATCCGGCGATTCTCATGACCGTAAAAGCTCGGGTTGGATCTGCGAGGCAATGCGGCAGTCAGGCCTGCTGGTCGATGAAAAACTCCCCTTTGAGATCCCCTATGATGTATATGCCTATCTTCCCTACGATGCGATTGTCTTTGCCGATGTTGCAGCCGATGAAATCAACGAGGCGCACATGCAGGCAATTCATGATGCCGTTGTGAAGCATGGTGTCGGGTTCATGATGGTTGGTGGTGAGAACGGTTTTGCCGCAGGCGGATATAACCGGACTCTCATAGAAAAGATCCTGCCCGTTTCCATGGAGATTAAGAAGCGCAAAGCTATGCCGAAGGGTGCTTTGGCAATCATCCTGCACACATGTGAGTTTGCCGCCGGCAATACATGGGGTAAGAGGATTGCAAAGGAGGCGATGCGCGTATTGAGTGCCCAGGACGAAGTGGGCATTCTGGTCTATTCATACGGTGGCACGGTCGGCGGAGAGCAATGGCTTTTCCCGCTGACCCCTGCCTCGGAGTACGACAACCTTCTGCCCCTCATAAATAATGCCTCAATCGGGGATATGCCAAGTTTTTCGACAACGATGGAGCTTGGTTACAAAGGGCTGATAGCGAGTGATGCGGCATCACGTCATATGATAATTATCTCCGATGGCGACCCATCTCCGCCAACACCACAGCTGCTGGGCAAGTTTGCCAAGGCGCAGATTAGTGTTTCGACAGTTGCCATAAATCCCCATGGCGGGCTGGAGCAGGGAATAATGAGCAAGATTGCCGCTATCACCGGAGGGCGATACTATTTCCCCAAAAGTCCGGAGCAGCTGCCATCAATCTTTATCAAGGAAGCTAAGACTCTGCGGCGTAATGTTATTCAGAACCGTACATTTGTGCCGGTTTCATCATTTCCCTCTCCCATATTGAAGGGGATTGATTCAATTCCTCCGCTGCATGGGTTCGTTCTTACAATGGCTAAACCCCGCGCCGAAACAGTATTACTTGTGCCCGAGGGTGAAGAGAATGATCCGCTTCTGGTTCTGTGGCGACACGGTCTCGGTAAAACCGCGGCGTTTACCTCTGATCTGTCGGCAAACTGGGGCCGCGATTGGCTGAAATGGGACCGCTTCCGTCCCTTTGTTAGGCAGTTAATGAGTGCAATCAGCCGCGTGGAGCGGAAGCAAAATCTCTTTGTCTCGGTTCATGCAGAGGGCTCAACGGCAAAGGTGCTTGTTGAAGATCATCATGAAAATGCGGGGTTCCT
>CAZAKU010000344.1:0-4975 GCA_964485765.1 uncultured Lentisphaerales bacterium | reverse complement strand
GATATATCTTATGCCGCACCCCATTGAACTCAGGCTGCGAAATCATGCATAGTTAACCAGAGATGACGATATTACGTCTCTATTTGATTAGGATCAGAAGAGGGCCGTCGAGGGATACGGAGTATGGGGTAAACGAGCGCTTTCAACATCGCTGCAACTGGGCTATCAGAGCGGAGAGATCGCGGTTCTCCCCTATGTCACCCCTGAGATCTCAGACCTCACTGTATCGAAAGCAATCGGTTGTATGGTCGTTCACCATACCTACTGCCTGCATGAACGCATAGCAGATGGTTGGGCCTACAAAGTTAAACCCGCGCTTCTTAAGATCCCTGCTGATTGTTTCAGAAAGAGCTGTTTTAGCAGGAAGGTCTGACATCGCTCTACACGAGTTCTGCAGGGGAACACCATCAACATAACGCCAGAAATAAGAGTCCAGCGATCCGAATTCATCCCGAATTTTAAGGACTCCGCGTGCATTCCTGATAACAGACTTTATCTTGAGCCGATTGCGAACGATTCCCGCATCGCCCATAAGGCGTTCAATCTCTTTCTCAGAATACCTCGCGATCCGCTCACAGTCGAAATCATGGAATGCAGCTCTATAAGCATCGCGTTTCTTTAGAATTGTCAGCCAACTCAAACCGGCTTGTGCTCCTTCTAAAATCAGGAACTCAAATAGAAGTCGGTCATCATGAACAGGCACACCCCATTCTCTGTCGTGGTATGCAATATAAAGAGGATCACTGCCACTCCATTCACATCTTTTCAATACTTTTGCCATCAGTTGTCTCCATTCACAACATAGAGGGTATTGGCCTGACCACTCCGTCCAATAATCTGGGACAGTACACTAGCCTGCCTATTTCACGAGCAGTATACCACATTTGAAATATACTAAGCAGGAGATTGTTTGGCACACAAAACACACACGAAATATAGAGAAGATGCTTGTCTTTTCTGTCCAGTTCAGAGATAGTTCAGCTAGGAAATATTGTAATAGACGGGGGCTCAGTGTTTTTCGGGATGCGCTTATGCGCCACCGGGCTGAATCGGCTCCTGGACAAGAGGGAGGTAATAAAATGACAGAGTGGTGGCAAAATTTATCATCCGTAAATCGCGGCTTTTTCTGCGCTGCGGCATTTTTCAGCGTTTTCTTTATCTGGCAGTTGCTCGCAGCATTAATCGGCCTCGGAGATGACGATGGCGGCCATGATGCAGGGGACAGTTGCGATGTTGAGGGTGAAGATTTCGATGTTGATGCGCACAGTGACGCTCCCGCGACCGTCATGGCATTCAAACTGCTCAGTATTCGCGCTATTATAACGTTCTGCACCCTCTTTACCTGGGGCAGCGCTCTCTACCTGAGCCGTGACGTACCGCTGGGAAAAGCGATGGGAATCTCTACGATCTGGGGTCTAGCCGGGATGGCCAGTGTCGCCATCGTATTGGCACTGCTTCCAAAACTTGCGCATACCGGCACTAAACGGCTGTCGACCGCTCTTGGCATGCGCGGCAGCGTTTACCTCGATATACCCGAAGGCGGCATGGGCGAGATCCGAATTCCCGTCAGCGGTGTAATCTCTTACGTAAAAGCTATCTCAACCGGCGGAAAGGCTCTTAAGGTTGGCACCCCGGTTATCGTTAAGCGGGTTCTGGATGAAACATCAGTTGAAGTCGAAGAAGAATCAAAAACAGCATAAATAAGAAGGAGAACTCTCATGATCAATAGTATATTACCTAACACCATTGCGAAAGTAGGAGACAAAGGCCTGCCTGTCCCCCTCATTCTGGCCTTAATTCTGGCAGTAGCCGTCATCATCCTGTTCATCAGTTTCGCCAAGCGCTATAAACGCTGTCCCTCGAACAGAATCCTGGTCATTTATGGTAAGACCAACCAGGGCGCCGCGCGCTGTATTCATGGTGGTGCAGCTTTCGTATGGCCACTTATTCAGGCCTACGATTTCCTGGATCTGGAACCTTTCGTAGTTCCCATAGACCTGAAAAATGCACTCTCCTTTGAGAACATTCGTGTTACCGTTCCTACAACCGTTACAGCTGCAGTATCCACTACAACCGGAATCATGCAGAATGCGGCCATTCGTCTGCTGGGCCTCTCATCACGCGAGATTCAGGATCAGGCACAGGATATCATTCTGGGTCAGATGCGTGCGGTAATCGCCACGATGAAGATTGAAGAGATCAATCAGGATCGACAGGCATTTCTGGCCAAGGTCAACGATTCAGTCAGTGGCGAACTTGAAAAGATCGGACTGGCCCTCATTAACGTAAATATTCGTGACATCGAAGATGAGTCCGGCTACATCGTAGCTCTCGGACGCCGTGCCGCCGCCGAAGCGATCAATCAGGCCAACATCGACGTTGCCGAACAGGAGAAAACCGGTAAGACCGGTGTAGCCGAACGTAATCGTGACCAGCGTGTTGCCGTAGCCGCCGCAAATGCCGATGCAGAGATTGGAGAGGCAACAGCCGATAAGGAACGCCGAACCAAATCAGCAGCACTGGATGCAGATGCAGTAAGCGGAGAAACACAGGCTGATGCAGAGAAAGCCGCCTTCAGAGCCAACCAGAGCGTGGCCGAGGAAGAGGCTCGTAACCGTGCCGAAACAGCAGCCCGTAATGCCGACGGAGCTATCCGTGTAGCACAGGAAATTGCAGAAAAGGTGGCTGAAGAAGCCCGCGCCGAGCGCGAGCAGGCACGCCTGAATGCCGAGATTGTTGTTCCCGCCAACGCTGACCGCGAAATGATCGTGATCGCAGCCGATGCAGAGAAGCAGAAATCAATTCGAATTGCTGAAGGTAAAGCTGAAGCAACACTGGCACGTATGACCGCTGAAGGTAAAGGTGTACAGGCCATCCTTGACGGAAAGGCCGAAGGTTACAAACGCCTCGTTGAATCCTGTACCTCAGCCGAACAGGCAGCTTCATTACTGCTTATTGAGAAACTGCAGGAGATCTCACGCATTCAGGCCCAGGCAATTCAGGATCTGCCGATTGATAAGATCTTTGTATGGGATACAGGCGGAGAGGGCCAGGGCATGTCCGGTCTGGGCCAGCGCATGATGGGTGCTCTGCCCCCAATGCACGAGCTTGCCAAACAGATCGGCCTCGATCTTCCGGCATACCTGGGCAGCGCCACAGGCAAAAAGGATGAAGCCAAAGCGGAGCCTGAGGCCTCACCCAAAACGTCCTAACCCCCGAACCGTGGGAGGCACATGCTCTTTCAGCAGTGCCTCCCATATGGATTCGCCGACCATTCTTTAATGAATGGCTTATCATGCCGACGCCTGCATTAGTAAAATGGATGTAACCTAACAGTGATGATATGAACGATAATATTGCGAAAATCATACGCCCTACATATCTGGCAAATATTATCAGCGTTGCCAACGCCGACGGAAAAGTGAAGCCCGCCGAGCTGGATACACTGCGTGCGATCGTTAAGCGCATAGGAGCCACCCAGCAGGATTTCGATGCCGCCAAGAAGCTTGTCACAACAGGGAGCTATCGATTTAAGACACTTGGAAACCAGCAAGACCGGATAAGCAATCTTAAGGACATGGTTCTTTTGGCTATCTCCGACGGGGATAAATCCCCTCACGAAATTGCAGCAATTAGAGAAGCATCCGAGGCAATGGGTTATTCCCGTGCCGATATCAACGTCATCACCGCACGTGCCGAAAGTGACCTCCGCAGACTCCAGCGCATACCCAAGATACAACCGCCCCCCACCAACACAAGTAGCAGCAACAATAGAAACCTACGGATCAAGTCGCGAACACCGTCCCGTCAAACCGCGGCAACCGCGGCGCTGTCATCAAGCAGAAACAAAGTTGCACCACCGCCTATTCCGGTAAAAGCGCCGCCCCCCCCGCCCGCGCCTGTCGTGGTAGCAGCTGACCCACCCCCTACAACACCTCCTCCTCCCCGGGAGCCGGCAAAGAGTGTTGTCCCCATGGCAGAAGCTGCAGACACCGCAAAAGAAGTTGCCAGCGAAGTACATGAAGTAGTACATAAGGAGATCAAACCGAAAACGGCATCAGACCGCGTAAACAGCTGTGCGGCATGCAGAGCTGCATCCGATGACGCTGACACATACTGTTTCGGCCCCCCTGAAGGATCAATAAGCCCTCTGGGCTGTCGACTCAGCCACCTCTTCTGGAACCACGGAGCTGAATGGTTCGAAAAGGGCCGATTTAGAGATGATGCAACCTTCATATTCGATAAAGAGGCCATTATCGAGCTAATCAGGGGTAACATCTCCGAAGCAATGGAGTGCCCATATTTCAATCACGAATTTACCAAAGCCGCAATTGACGCCCTTCCCAAACTAGCATTTATCGGCGTGCGCTGGAGCTATCGCGAAGCTACCCCATCCGACAAGAACACACAATCAGTCAAAAGGAAGAAAAACCTGCATGGCTGCACAGTATCATCAGCTATCACGGTAAACGGGGTTAACCCTATTGGGAACGGGGAAGCAATGAAGATCATTCACAAGGCGTTAATACGGACAGGCAGTGACCGCTTTCTGATCAAGAAATTACGCCTTCTGCACAAAGATTCATAAGCATATCATTAAGACTTACTGAATACAGGCTGACGCAGCCTGCCCCGGCCACTGCTCCGGCCACAGAAACATGGTCATTGATTTTTACCTGCCAGACGCGGTAAAATGGTGACAATGTTTACGAAGAATCACTATCTCGTGCTTATTATTGCCGCTACCACTCTCTTCGGGACGTGTAATGCGGGAGTAACAGGCAGTACGCAGGATAGCCCATTCCTTACAGAGCATCGGTTTTCTCCGGTAAACGGGATTGACCGTGAGTTCCTCAAGGGACTTAATGCCAAGGGACTTTTGCCGGCAAACATATGCCCGGATACGGTTTTTATTCGCCGGGTATACCTTGACTTGATCGGTACTTTGCCAAAACCGGCAGAGGTGCTTAAGTTT
>CAZAKU010000343.1:0-7448 GCA_964485765.1 uncultured Lentisphaerales bacterium | reverse complement strand
ACGGTAGAGGCCTTCCAGAACTTCGGCATATGGCAGTATTCGGCGCAGATCCTCATCGGTGTCGCATGCATGGCGGAACTCGGGGCTCTCTTCGCGAGCCTTCTTGAGCGTCATTTTGGGCTCTTCAGGGATCTTTTTGGTGATTTCGTTGCATTTTGCAAAGGGGATCTCAAGGGCGCGACCTACATCCCGGACTACGGTTTTGGCGCCAAGGGAGCCAAATGTGATTATCTGAGCAACATGATCTGAGCCATATTTGTTTTTGACGTATTCTATTACCTCTCCGCGGCGTGACTGGCAGAAATCTATATCGAAATCGGGTGGAGAGACTCGCTCGGGGTTGAGGAAGCGTTCAAAGATTAGGTTATAGCGTAGTGGGTCGATTGAGATTATGTCGCAGGCGTAGGCGACTATGCTGCCGCCTCCTGATCCACGTCCGGGGCCAACCGGTATGCGCTCTTTGTGGGCAAACTGCACAAAGTCGCGTACGACCAGGAAGTAGTTTATGAAGCCGGTCTTTTCGATAATATCGAGTTCATGAAAGAACCTCGCCATAATATCTGATTCACGTGGAGAGGCGGGCTTGCGCCAGTCCGTAATCTCGTATAGCTCCTGAAGGCGGGTGCAGGCGACATCGGTGAGATATTCCTTCTGTGTGTATCCCTCAGGCACGTCGAAGGTCGGGAAATGGGGGGTGTCGAAGTCGAAATCAGTTTTGCAGCGGTCGGCGATCTCGTTGGTTATGTCGAGTACTTCGGGGCAGTCGGGGAAGAGCCTTTCCATCTCTGCGCGGCTTTTCAGGTAGAATTCGTTGGAGCTGTAGCGCATTCGTTTCGGGTCGCTCCATACAGAGCCGGTCTGCAGGCATAACAGCATTTCGTGAGCCTCTGCATGCTCTTTGCAGAGGTAATGGACGTCATTTGTGGCTACTGCACGCAGCCCTGTACGACGGCACAGTTCAGCGGTGTGGGTGTTTGCCCGCCGCTGTTCGGCTATCCCGTGGTCCTGCATTTCAAGAAAGAAGTTGGATGCGCCGAAGATGTCGCGGTACTCGCAGGCTGCGCGTTCGGCGGAATCGATTTCACCCTCTGACAGGCGTCTAGTTACCTCCCCGTTGAGGCAGGCGCTAAGGCCTATTATCCCTTCACTGTGCTCGGCGAGGAGCTCTTTGTCGATACGGGGCTTGTAATAGAAGCCCTCAAGGTGACTGAGTGAAATGAGTTTGCAGAGATTATGGTAGCCTATATTGTTCTCGGCCAGCAGTACAAGGTGGTTAATCGGCTCCTTGTTCGAGCGGTTGAACCTGCTCCCTATCGGGTTAATATACGCTTCGCAGCCCAGTATCGGCTTGATATCGGCAGCTTTACAGGCCTTGTAAAACTCGATCATGCCATACATGACACCATGATCGGTGATAGCAATCGACTTCTGGCCCAGCTCTACGGCCCGTTCGACTAACTGCGGTATCTTTACAGCGCCGTCCAGCAGGCTGTATGCGGTATGTACGTGAAGATGAACAAATGATTGAGACATAAGCGTGTATGATAGCCAAAGATTGATGAAACAGCCAAGCCGATTGCAGAAAAAAATAGCGTGATGCTGTTGAATCGACAAGATAGGGATTATTTGCTACATTTTAGGCTTTGCGACTAAATAAGAGGTAGTTGATGCGCGATAGCGAAAAGAGGGTGGCTGCTGGAGTTGACGGAGCGTTACAGGCGATAGGTCTGTTGCGTGGCCTGATACCGCAGATTGCCGATGCCGGCAACCTGGTGGTTGATGTTCTGCAGTCCGGCGGCAAGGTTCTGACAGCCGGGAATGGCGGCAGTGCCGCTGAGGCAATGCACATGGCCGAGGAGCTCTCCGGTCGCTATAAAGCTGATCGCCGCTCTTTGGCGGCCGTCTCGCTGGTCGCAGATGGCACGGCCCTTACCTGCATAGGTAATGATTATGGCTTTGAAAGCATCTTTTCGCGTCAGGTAGAGGGTCTCGGTTCTGCTGGAGATCTGCTTGTCCTTTTCTCGACCAGTGGCTCCTCGGATAATATATCTAAGGCTCTGGCAGCCGCTCGGGTTGCCGGTTTACGTGTTTTATCCATTTTGGGGCGCGATGGCGGCGATATTAAGGGGTTGTCGGATGTTGAGGTAATTGTTCCTCACTGGGAGACTGCGCATATACAGGAAGCGCACCAGGTGATTCTGCATCAGATGCTTGAGCTTGTTGAATTGGCGTTTTGTGAGGAGAAGGAGTGACAGGGATGTTTATGCGTTTTTCAGGTGTGTTTTGCAGTCTGATATTGTGGGCGGCGGTTACAGTTGTTCACGCTGATGTCAAGATTGGCTTCGAATTTTCACATGAGAAGTTTGTGCAATATGAACCGGTCATGGCAACGATTATTGTGGAGAACGACAGCGGATCACCTTTCATTATCGACGATTATGGAAAGTATTCCGCCAATTCGCTGGTTTTTGAGGTCTCCCGGGATATTGATTCCCGCGATAAGATCCCTGCAAAAAAAGGGAAGATTGTTAAACATGTAATGCTGATGCCGGGGGAAAGGCAGAGTTTTCTCGTTGATATCTCGGATTGGTTCGATGTTTCGCAGCCCGACCGCTATTTTGTTACACCGGTTGTGTTATGGGGCGACAGGGAGTATGTCGGCAAACGTCTCAGACTGAATATTGTGAGTGGCTTTGAAATAAAGCGGATTACCCGTTCCGTTGATGGCTACGGTAATAACCTTCACCTTGATTACCGGTTGCTCTACCTGACACGTGATGGCACGGAGCACCTTTTCCTGCGGGTCGACGAGGTAGAGAGCAATCTTACCTACGGTGCTATGCAGATAGGGCGTGTACTGCGTGTTTTCAAACCGGATATGACGGTTGACCGTAACGGGCGCGTTGAGATTGTTCACCAGGCGTCTCCATATGCTTATTACAAGACGACTCTTACCTCCGGGAGTAACGGCGTGGAGATAGAGGATCAGGTCCCCGTGGGGCTCGAAGAGCCTAAACCACGCAGCAGCGCGCTGACATCGGCGCTGGAGAATATGGATACAGGAGCCGATGCTTCCGGTGATGATAAGAGGGAAGAAGAAAAAGATTGATTCTCAGGGTTGACGTTTTCTTCGTGGTGGGCTACTATTCGCCCGCTTTTTGAGAGAGTTTTATTGCACCCGTGGTGAAACTGGCATACACGCATGGTTCAGGTCCATGTGCCCCTTAAAGGCGTGGAGGTTCGAATCCTCTCGGGTGCACCAATTTACTGAGACCGTCGGCGATTGCCGACGGTCTTTTTTGTGTCTAGTCTACTAAGGTTTACGTTAAACAGACTGAGCGATAGCGTCACCCATGGCGGATGTCGAGAGGATGCTGCACCCTTCCTGTGCGATGTCAGCTGTACGTTTGCCATCGGTGAGGGCTGTTTCGACAGCCGTCTCAATCGCTTCGGCGATATCTGGACGCTTCGCACTGTAGAGGAACAGCTGTGCCAGCGAGAGAATCTGCGCAATCGGGTTGGCTATGCCTTCTCCTGCTATGTCCGGTGCTGATCCACCTGCGGGTTCGTAAAGGCCGAATCCTTCGTCGTTAAGACTGGCGGAGCATAGCATCCCCATGGATCCGGTAATCATGGCCGCTTCATCCGTGATAATGTCACCGAACATGTTTCCTGCTAAAATAACGTCGAATTGACCCGGATGACGCACAAGCTGCATGGTTGCGTTGTCTATGTAGATGTGGTCCAGTTTTACGTCGGGGTACAGCTCGGCAACTTCATTCACCACTTCGCGCCATAAGACCATGGTTGTCAGTACGTTGGATTTATCCACAGAGGTCAGAATCCCTTTGCGTCCGCGTGCAGCCTTGAATGCGCTGTGTGCTATTCTTTCGATCTGCCTGCGGCTGTAAATCATTGTATCGAATGCGTATTCGTCGTCTCCGCTTCCTTCGCGTCCCTTCGGGGAGCCAAAGTATATGCCGCCTGTGAGCTCTCTGACACACAGTATGTTGAAACCCTCGCGTATGGCGGTGGGAGCAAGCGGGCTTGCGAAAAGAAGCTGAGGGAACAGTTTTGCGGGGCGAAGATTGCAGAAAAGGTCGAATTCTTTTCGCAGCGGCAGCAGGGCCGCTCTCTCCGGCTGCTCTGCCGGGGGAAGGTGTTCCCAGGCCGGGCCGCCGACTGATCCAAAAAGGATTGCATCTGATTCGGCGCAGATAGAGAGGGTCTCCTCCGGCAGGGCATTCCCGCATTCATCAATAGCGGCTCCGCCGACGAAGGCCTTCTCGGTGGTTATATCGAGATCATATTTGCCCGAGACGGCATCCAGCACCTTTAGTGCTTCATTCATTATCTCCGGGCCGATACCGTCGCCCGCTAAAACAGCAATTTTCATATCCTCACACTCTGTTGTTGGTATTATCCTTTCCGAAAAGGGGCGCAGTATAGCAAAGTAAAGAAAAACAGGAAGGTTACATTTCATTTTTGTTAACAGGGAATCATACTCAGGAAACAGGTCGGCCGGCCGGCGAAAGAAAATATTTTGGAGGATCAGGGTTGATGGCCGGGCGTGACCGGTTTAGTATATACGGAATTGTTTTTGCCGGGGATTGGGTTGACGAGACAGTAGATGTCGCCGCTTCCGGCTATAAAGCGGCTGAGGAGCAGATTTATGAGTAATGAGCCGGAAAATAAAGAACCGTGGCCTGAGATAGAGGTGCTTGAGTGCAAAGGATGCGGTCGTTGCGTGATTTCATGCCCCAAAAATGTACTTGAGATGGGGGATGAACTTAATGCCCGCGCTTATAGGCATGTGGTGTATAAGGGGTCTGGTTGCATCGGGTGTTCTAACTGTTTTTACTCCTGCCCTGAGCCTCATGTTTATAAGATCCATGTGCCAAAGAAGAAGCGCTCCGATTCGTCTGGGGGGGATTCATGAGTACGCAGTTGATGAAGGGAAATGCAGCGGTAATTGTTGGCGCACTTTATGGTGGTTGCGATTGCTATTTTGGGTACCCGATTACTCCGGCGAGTGAGATTCTGCAGGAGGCGGCTGAGCGTTTGCCTCCTCTGGGGAGGGTGTTTGTTCAGGCGGAGAGCGAGGAAGCCGCCATCAATATGGTATACGGAGCCGCCGCCGCCGGGCATCGTGTGCTTACATCTTCATCGGGCCCCGGAATAAGCCTCAAGCAGGAGGCCGTTTCCCATATGGCCGGTGCAGAGCTGCCCTGTGTGATCGTTGATATAATGCGTGCGGGCCCCGGACTGGGCAATATCGGCCCCGAGCAGAGTGATTACAATCAGATTGTGAAGGGCGGAGGACACGGCAACTACAGAGCTATTGTTCTTGCCCCGAATTCTGTGCAGGAGATGTGTGACTTTACCGCGCGAGCCTTCGAGCTTTCACAGCGTTACCGCACCCCTGTGTATGTCCTGGCAGATGGTGTTCTGGGGCAGCTGATTGAGCCTATACGGTTTCCGAAAAAGGCAGTTGTGCCGCAGATAGACAGATCCTGGGCTGTATGCGGAACAGCGGAAACGACCGCTAACATGATCACCTCTATCATTCTTGATTTCGATAAACTCGAGGCGTTCAACAACAAGCTTCAGGAGAAGTATGCTGAGGTCGAAGAGAATGAGGTGGATTACGAGACATCGCAGATCGAGGATGCAGATATTGTGGTTGTGGCGTATGGGATTGTAAGCAGAGTGGCTCGTACAGCCGTTGCCCGCGCCAGATCTATGGGTATCCGGGTTGGCCTTTTCAGACCCAAAACGCTGTTTCCTTTCCCGAACCGGGCGTTGCGTGATCTGGCCCGGGGGGACAATGTAAAATTTGTGTGCGTCGAACTGAGTAACGGCCAGATGCGTGACGATATACGCCTGGCGATTGACTGCAGTCGACCGGTAGAACTTGTCAGTCGCATGGGTGGCAGGTTGGTTACTGAGCAGGAGATCCTTTCCAAACTCAGTGAGCTCGTGGGTTGAGGAGATAAGATGAGCGAAGAGAAGATCATTCAGTCGAAGGGCATTTACGATACATTTCCCCGCAAGGGAGGAGATGCTTTAAGGGCGACGCATTATTGTGCAGGATGTGGCCATGGTGTTTTGCATAAGCTGATTGCCGAGGCGATGGTGGATCTGGGGATTCGTGACCGCACGGTTGCGCTCAGCCCTGTGGGATGTGCTGTTTTCGCCTATTACTATTTTGATTGCGGCAATGTTCAGGCGGCTCACGGCAGGGCGCCGGCTGTTGCGACGGGTATATCCCGCGCGGAGCAGCAGAGTGTAGTTATCTCGTATCAGGGCGATGGAGATCTGGCGTCGATCGGCCTGAATGAGACTATGCAGGCGGCAAATCGCGGTGAGCGTCTGGCTGTGTTCTTTGTAAACAACACTGTTTACGGCATGACTGGCGGGCAGATGGCTCCCACCACGCTGGTTGGGGAGCGTACGATAACATGTCCGTCAGGCCGGGATCCCCGAACCCATGGGTATCCGATGCATATGTCAGAGCTAATCAATACCCTTGATGCTCCTGTGTTTATTGAGCGTGTGAGTCTGGGAGATATACGCAAGATACGCAAGGCACGCAGCGTTGTCCGTAAGGCGCTGGAGATTCAGCGCGACCGTAAGGGCTACACTTTTGTTGAAGTGCTCTGTACCTGCCCGACTGCGCTTAGAACGGATGCTGCCGGTAACGCAGCCTACCTTGAAGATAAGATGGAGAAGGAGTACCCTCTGGGGAATCTGCGTGACAGATCCGATGAGGCAGAGCCGTTTGCATACATTCCGCGTTCATTTGAAAGGGACGATATCGACACGGTTTACGGCATTTCACGCGAAGGTGACGAGGACGAAGGTGATTTCAGTGATGAGCCGCGGCAGTGCTATAAGTTTGCCGGATTTGGCGGACAGGGCGTACTCAGTATGGGCGTAGTGCTGGCACGCGCGGCACAGTTGAGCGGGCATTATACCAGTTGGTATCCGAGCTACGGACCTGAACAGCGGGGAGGCACATGTAACTGTGCTGTGGCCGTTGGCGGGTCGGCATCCGGCTCGCCTGTTGTGGATCAGCCCGATGTGCTGGTCGCATTTAATCAACCCAGCCTGGAGCGGTTCGTTACAATGGTCAAGCCGGGCGGGACTGTCTTATACGATACAATGATTCCCAATGCGCCGGATGAAATTGATGGTGTTAAAATGGTGGCGGTTCCCGCTACCGAAGAGGCTAAGAGGGCGGGGTCTGAGCTTTGCGCCAACATCTTTATGCTGGGAGCTCTGGTTGGTGCCGGTTGTTCCGCTTTTTCGGCAGAATCATTCGAGAGAGCTATCAGCCAGCATTTTGACAATAAACGCAAAATTCTTGATCTAAACCTGGACGTTTTTCGCCGGGGAGTGGCTTTCGGTGCTGAATAATCAGTGCTCCGTTCCCGAGTGATTACGAT
>CAZAKU010000342.1:0-3325 GCA_964485765.1 uncultured Lentisphaerales bacterium | reverse complement strand
AAAACTCCGGGCTTGGGGCCCGGAGTTTCTGTTTCCCTGTAAAGGATATCTTTACGATTTTTTCTTTGGCTGTGTCATCAGAGAGACGATGATCAGCGTCAGGAAGCTTAGCGGTATAGATATTATGCCGGGTTGGTTCAACGAGATAAGGGAGATTGAATCAGTCCCATATACCTTGTACATATCCGGTGAGAGAAGAATTAGACCCAGGGATGAAACGATTCCGACTATGATCGAGATCGTGATGCCCATAGCGGTTGTTTTCTTCCAGAAGAGCAGCATCATAATTGCAGGCAGGTTTGCTGAAGCCGCCACACTGAAGGCCCAGCCTACCAGGAACGATACATTCTGACCTTTGAACTTGATGCCCAGCCAGATTGCAATTAGACCAACTGCAACGGCCGAGAATTTGCCGACAAGAACCTTGCGCCCGTCTGTCATCTTAAGGTGCATAAAGCGGTCGGCTATGTCATGTGCGATGGCACCTGAAGCCGCCACTATAAGACCACTGACTGTGCCTAACACGGTGGCGAAGGCGATGGCTGATATTATGGCGAAGAGGACGTTTCCGAATGTGCGGGCCAGCAGAGGTGCCGACATGTTGCCACTCAGCGGGTTAAGCGCGCCGTTAACCGTTGCACCCAGCCCAAGGAACATCGTGAGAACGTAGAAGAACCCGATCGCCGCGATAGCGAGGATGGTTGATTTACGTGCACAGGCCGCACTCGGTACGGTGTAGTAACGGATCAGAATGTGGGGCAGCGCTGCTGTTCCGAAGAACAAAGCCAGCATAAGGGAGACGAAGTTCAGTTTGTCCCATACAGTTTTACCCAGTTTGGCTTTGTCTTCTTCGCTGAGGTCGTCTGCTTCCTTTTCCCTGAGCTTGGCAGTCTCTTCGTCCTCTTCAAGAGGGAATTTCTGGCCTGGGCGCATGAACTTGTTGCCCGTTATGGCCTTTGGGACAAATACTGTTACCTTCTTGCCGCTGTCACTGATAATGACCTTTTCAGGTACGCGTATAACGGTTTCGTCGTCGCACAATACACTCAAGAAAGTCATAGGGCCTATAGGGCCGGTTTCTGTATCGGTTTCGCCCTTGATCTTCTCGACGCGACCCTCATTTTTAAGGATTCTACCCCCTTCTGATGCGAGTTTCCCGTTGTATATAGTGTTTGCAGAGTCATCTTTGTCTTCGATGAGCCACTGGCATCTATACAGGGATGCGCCAGATTCGGACTTTTCAAGGCTCCAGTATGATTCTTCGTCGCCCTTCTGGAGCTTTACTATTTTATCGTCTATAAAGAAGTTTTTGAGTGAATAGGCGCTGTCACCGGGCGTAAGTGTATCGCCCTCAATGCTGGCAGAGATGACCTCACGCGCTTCATATGTGATGTTGCCGCCATGATCCGGTGTTGTGCTAATGCCTCGCACGCACATGGCCACAGTGATTACCAGTGAGAAAACGATGAGCAGAGCCCCTTTTAGGAACTGGACGTATGTGGTTGATGCCATTCCGGCAGTCGCCACAATCAGGATAACGACAATACCTACGATCCATACTCCGGTTGAGTGGGAGAGCCCCAGCAGAGGTTCTACCAGAACTCCGGCTCCAACCATCTGCGGGATCAGGTAGAAGATAGAAACCACCAGTGTGCTGATGGCTGCGGCCAGTCGCAGGGGTCGGGATCCGAATTTTGAGTCCAGAGCATCGGTAAATGTATATTTCCCGAGGCGTTTCATCGGCTCAGCTACAATGAAGAGTGCAACAATCCACCCGGCCAGATATCCGATGGAGTAGAGAAACCCGTCGTATCCCTTAAGGGCGATCATTCCGCAGATGCCGAGGAAGGATGCGGCCGACAGATAGTCGCCTGCGAAGGATATGCCGTTTATGCCCCAGGGGACGGTGCCGCCGGCTGCAAAATAGCCCTTCGATGATTTTGCCTTCTTCCCGAGGAAGAAGGAGAGACCTATGACAAATACAACAAAGGCCGTGAAGATGATTACTGAAATTGGGGATACTTCGTCCATTACTTACTCTCACTCTTTGCTGCCATGACACGTTCGCGTTTTGTGCACATATGGTTGTAGATCAGGGCCAGGATCAGGGCCAGGATGATCAGGGTGAAACCGTAAATGATGGCCAGATTAACACCGAAAAGAACTGGGACTTCCATAAGTTTGGGGTTAAGGACGTTTATGCAAGTGAATCCTGCGTATATGATTCCGTATATAATAAACATCACTACCCCCAGGTGCTGCTTGTAATCAGACGCTGGGTCAGGACCGGATTGTGCCGCTGGTTCGTGTAGCATTGATTCCTCCTTCTCATTTGTAAATCTGGTTCAGGGAATACAACTGTGACATCCCCTTTTGTAAAAACACAAACCATCATAGTATCGAATGAAGCGGGATGTGTATAGCGCTTTGTTGGGGTGTATTATGAAATGTGTATTATGAAACGAGGCTTTGCAGGGTTTCGGCTCCCTCTTCGGTAAGGTGCAGTCCGGAGAGTATCTGCTGTGTCGGCTGGTCGAGGGGTAGGGCGGGGGAGATGCCCCATGCCAGCATACAGGTGCAGAATCGTGCCAGTAGCGTCTTTGCGTGTGCATGCTGGTCAGGGCTCAATTTCATGGAGGGCTTCCCTGGAGTCAGAGGGAAAAGCATTAGGCTGCTGTCGGCATTGAACGATCCGCTGAGATAGATGGGCTCCTCTCCCTTAATGACGATTTTATGGTGCATGCTCCGTTCCATCTCGATTATCGCCGGCATGATGTTTATGCGGAGTGTTTCTCCTGAGAGTGTGGCTTTGAAGATATAGCCGCCCTTTTCGGAGAGGATGTCTCCGCTTTGCACGGCTGAAACCACGGAGTGGATCATCTCCCGGCTGGGGGAGCTTCCGTTGAGCTTTACCTTTTTGACTCTCTTTCTGTGGAACATAATGATTACAGCCGTAAAGATGTAATTGATGTATCCCCCGCTACATGGCAGCACCTCTCAGGGATACAGCGCCTTTATGAGGAGAACTGCATGGGCATCAGACTATCAAACCCCGGCCTGCATGTAACCTCAGATATTCATTTTTTTGAGATTGCATTCTTTTTGACATTGTTGAGATATGCTATTTTTTGCTTTTGAGAGATTCATGGCTGTTTGTGCGGGGCTGGGAGCCTGACGGCTACTATTGATTCAGCACGGGAAGCGATTCTTGAGTCGTTTGCAGGGGTGACTGTATGCCCGTTGTTTGATCTGAATATGACAGGTGGTGAGAGATGGATATTGCGAAGCGTTTTGAGTGTAATCCTCTGCTGGGACCGTCGGATAT
>CAZAKU010000341.1:0-7737 GCA_964485765.1 uncultured Lentisphaerales bacterium | reverse complement strand
CCTCAGAATATTGGGAAGGCGCAAATAGGCATATGATGGCGGAAAAAGGCCATTGATCCGGCATACCACCGTATGCAACCGTCTTCTAAACATGTTCTTCATTTATTACTCCACTGCTTTAAGGCCACTATCACTATTTTTTCACAACTGTGTGAATGATTGGGTTCGTAGTCAAATCCATCATTCCGTCATCTTTTTCCACAAAAGATCCACAAGTATCCCAAGTTTTTCCCACACCCCGGAGTTACCCTCTTCTTAGGGCTCACGCGAGAATAAATCAACAGAATTGGCGCTGGAATTGCAGATGCACGAAGAGAACAGAGTGAAAGCAGGAAATACGTTAAGGCAACGCTGCAGGAAGCCTTCTATGATTGTCTTTGTCATTATGGCCATCCCTGTGATCGTCACATTTTCCGTCATAACGAAGAATCCCACTACATCAACCACCAAGACGCTTCCCCATGCTGCATACATCTGGCAGCGAAGCTGGACGCCAGCGCTTAAAGCAATGATTAAGGAGCATGATTCAACATTCCAGCATCTCATCGCCCTCGGAGCAGAGATTACCTTTAAAAACGGGACCCCGGAAACCACTGATGCCAGAGTTGACTACAAACTGCTGAGCAAGCTCACCTGCCCCATCGGACTCGCCTTACGCATTGGGCCATACCACGGCGCATTTGCGGCTGACGACGAAAATGCGACCTATATCAAACGGGAGGCCTCCCGGTTGATCCGCAATGCGCAGAAGGCCGGCGTATGCCTCAGCGAACTCCAAATTGATTTCGACTGCGCAACCAGCAAGCTGAATGGTTACCGGGTATGGGTGGAAATGCTCCGCACGACCGTAGATATCCCCATAACAATAACGGCACTCCCTACATGGCTGGAGTCAAAGGACTTTTCAGCACTGGCATCGACATCCGACGGTTTTGTCCTGCAGATGCACTCCCTTGAGAGACCCAATGCATCGGATGCAGAGATCACTCTATGCAGGCCGGACGATGCCCTGCGGGCAGCCACAAAGGCCAGCCGCATCGGCGTACCATTCTATGTGGCACTGCCCACCTATGGCTACATGCTTACATTCAACAGCAGGGGTGAGCTCAAACGCGTCTCCGCCGAAGGCCCTGCCATAACTACCCCGGGGATGGCCACTCGGGAGGTCCGCTCGAATGCACGGGCGATGGCAAAACTGGTCGACACCTGGAAGCACGCACGCCCCGACCTATTAAAGGGGATCATCTGGTATCGGTTCCCATCACCGGAGGACCAACTGAACTGGAAATGGATAACCCTGGAGAGCATTATTAAAGGAGAAAAGCTCAATCCCGGCATTGTTATACAGGTGCAGAACGTGGAAACAACGATTTGGGAGATAACACTGCTGAATCAGGGAAATATGGATACCCCCCTGAATCAGCCTATACGCATTACATGGAGCGAGGGCAGACCCACCTCTGCCGATACCTTTCGGGGGTTCACATACTCCTTCACATCATCCAACGCTCTTCAGATAACACCCTCCCGCCAAATCATCCCCGGCGTACTGCGTCCGGGGGAACAACGCAGAGTCGGCTGGGTTCGATTCAACCAAGAAACGGAGCTACGCACAGATGTATCAACGAACACGCTATAACCTTTCCCTGCTATGGGCGATCACTCATCTAGGCACAGGCATGGCATGTGGCCCTTTTTTTGCCAACACCATACTTGATGATGCGGAGGATGAACTGCTTAAGAGCCCTGAGGCCTACTTCTCCGCTGAGGTCAGGCTGATTGATCCGTCACTGATAGCCGAATGGGAAGCCGTCAACCCTACAGGTACATATATCGCGCAGACCTCCCAGGCCGAAACCAATGATCTTTACCGATATTTCATGGAGGACAACCTTTTCTCGCCAGCAGAGCGTGAAGCATTTAGTGAATTCACCAGCATCCGCAAAGCGCTTAAAAGGTACATCGATTCGAAAGAGAAATACACTGAAGAGCTCTACTGGAGTAAATACAGGAAAGAGCCTCCTCCCTCCGCGCCAGCCACGTTTTCGACAGCACCGCCCTCTGACGCCATCCCTCTTGAATTCCGTGAATACCTGCGAGGTGCAATTGCCTGGCATAAAGATGACACTGTTACCGCACAGCGGGCGTGGCAGACAATTCTTAAGCAGCCAGAGGCTAAACGCCAATACCGCTCCACCTGGGCCGCCTATATGCTCGGTCGGATTCAGATAGAAACTGACATTCCCGCCGCCATGAACAGTTTCCAGCAGGTCCGAAACCTTGCCAGAAGGGGTTTCAAAGATTCGATAGGGCTTAGCGCTGCCAGCCTCGGATCAGAAGCCTACACCGAACTTCACCGGGGCAACATAGAACGGGCCACAGAGCTATACCTCAAACAGTATGCAACCGGTGATATTACGGCAATACACTCACTCTTTATTGTCGCCGCCAAAACCCTCAACAGCGGCAAGGCACAACTCATTAGAGCAGCAAAAAACAACCATATTCGCACCCTCGTAACCGCGCATTTTTTATCGCAACGGTACAACCCATATTATAACCACCAGACAGCCGACATAAAGCAATGGCTTGAAGCAATTGATGCAGCAGAGATAACAGATATGGCCGGAACCGGTCGGCTGGCCTGGGCAGCGTACCAGAGCGGAGAGATTGAACTGGCCGAGAAATGGATAAAGCATGCACCGGAGACCTCCTCGGCGGCAAACTGGGTTAAGGCTAAACTTGCACTTCGGAAAGGAGACACCGCGAAAGCAAAACAACTGTTAAAACGCGTGGTTCACTCGCTGCCGGCAACAGACGCCCTTAATAACGAAATGACGATGCGAACGGCATCTGCAGAGCTCGCCGCACTGCAGATGGGCGACTGTGAATATACTGCCGCACTTGATCTGTTTCTACGTAATCAGTGGTGGTGGGATGCGGCCTATATCGCCGAACGCATACTCACCAGAGAGGAGCTTAAAGCATATATCGATGCGAACTGGCCGGAAAACAAAGCCGGGGTCAGCAAAGATGAGCGACAAAATGCTTTCAAATACTACCATCATACACCCCTGCAGGCTGGATATCTTTATGAAAACATTCGCTACCTTCTTGCCCGCAGATATGCCCGCAAAGGGATGTTCGCTGAAGCCAGACCATACTACCCACCCCACTGGCGTGCACGACTGGATTCCTATATGAAACATAGGAAATCTGGTTACGACACGGAGTCAACATCATTGGAACGCGGCAGGTCGCTTTGGAATGCCGCCCAAATATTGCGCTATGAGGGTATGGAGCTGATTGGCACTGAGTTGGAGCCGGACTGGTTTGACCTTGAAGGGCAGTATGATCCGAGTCATCCGTCCGAACAGCGTAAGAAAGCAAAACAAATGAGACTTGCAGCACCAAGCGAAGATGAACTGATGCGACTGCAGCAAAACAGCGTAACCCATCCCTCCAAACGTTTCCACTACCGCTACCTGGCAACGAAACTTGCGTGGGAGGCGGCCAAATATATGCCCGACAATTCAGATGAAACCGCCGAAATTCTCTGCATCGCAGGAAACTGGATGAAGTATCGCGACCCTAAAACGGTTGATCAATTCTACAAGGCATTGAAATCCCGTTGCCCATCGACAGCACTGGGGAAGAAAGCGGCAGACATTCACTGGATGCCTAATCCACCTAAAAAGGTGTCAGACACATAAAGATTCGACTACACGTCGCGCCCTAAACATCATACAATAGGCGGCATTCAGTAAATGAACAGGAGATGATCTATGGGCGTGCCTTCAGAGAGATATGCGATAGGACTTGATTTTGGAACCAACTCTGTCAGAGCAGTAGTGGTGTCGACGGCGGATGGCACAATACGGGGAACGCACACCTTTGATTATCCGCATGGCGATATGGGAGTCGTCATAGACCCAACCGACCCGAATGTAGCACGCCAGCACCCGGCGGATTATCTGGCCGGCATCGAAGAGACGGTTACCCGTTCACTTGCCATGGCCGGAGAAGGTGTCGCTGCAAGGGTCGTAGGTATTGGCGTTGACTCCACAGGAAGCACCCCTATCCCTGTCGATAATCAGGGCGAAGCCCTCGCACTTAAAGACCGATTCCGCGACAACCCGAATGCCATGGCATGGCTATGGAAGGACCACACCGCCTACCGTGAAGCAGCCGAGATCACAGATGCCGCAAAGAAGATGCACCCGGAATATCTCGCCAAATGCGGTGGGACCTACTCCTCGGAGTGGTACTGGGCGAAACTGCTGAAATGCGCCCGCACGGACAGTGATGTGTTCTCATCCGCAGCAAGCTGGGTGGAGCTGGCCGACTGGGTCCCCGCTATCCTCACCGGAACAACCGGCCTGGATCAAATCAAACGCTGCATCTGCGCTGCCGGGCATAAAGCGATGTTTAACCCGGGCTGGGGCGGATATCCCGCTGCCGACTTTCTGGCCTCTTTTGATGATGGCGTGCTCTCACCCGTCCGGCAGATCCTGCCTGACACCTCCGTAAATGTTTCAGAGGCGGTTGGCAGCCTGACACCCGAGTGGGCAGACAGGCTTGCTCTTCCCGCAGGCATCCCTGTGGCTGCAGGCGCATTCGATTGTCATCTCGGAGCCGTCGGCTCAGGCATCAAGCCCGGAACGATGGTCAAGGTAATCGGTACATCGACCTGCGACATGGCTGTGCTTCCGATGAACCATGACCTGGCCGACATCCCGGGAGTTTGCGGCGTGGTGCCGGAATCAATTCTGCCCGGCAACTATGGCGTAGAGGCCGGCCAGTCCGCCGTAGGCGACATCTTCAACTGGTATGTCCACAAACTGCAGCCCGGCTGCGGTCTGAAGCATAAGGAGCTTGACGAAGCTGCCGCCAAACTAAACCCGGGCCAGAGCGGGCTATTGGCTCTCGACTGGAACAACGGCAACCGCACAATCCTTATAGACCAGCAGCTTACCGGAATGGTTATGGGGCTAACACTGCACTCCTCTCCATCGGAGATCTTCCGTGCCCTGGTGGAGGCCACCGCCTTCGGGGCAAGGGTTATACGCGACCGTATGGTCGAATACGGCGTCGAAATCAGCCGGGTCATTAACTGTGGCGGCATCTCCATCAAAAGCCCCTTTCTGATGCAGATCTATGCCGACGTATTCAACTGTCCGATGCAGATTTCGGCAGGCGAGCAGACCTGTGCCCTGGGTGCGGCAATGGCCGGAGCAGTTGTGGCCGGGGTGTTCCCGGACTTCGGCACAGCGGCTGATGCGATGACCGGTGTTCGTGAAAAACAGTACATCCCAATACCTGAGAATGTAGCCATATATGAACGCCTGTTCGCCCTTTACAAACGCTTGCATGATATCTTCGGAACAGAGGGTTACGCCGAGAACCAGTTTGATGTGATGAAGGAGCTGATCGCTATCCGCGAAGAACAAAGGGCGTAGCAACATTTTCAGGAACCGCATCTTGTATTGTGCCATTCAAACTGAGAAATATGGATCAGATATTTTTATCCCGATCTATCTCAACAACCCCTGATCTGCTATACTGCTGACATGACCATTAAAAAAGATTTCCTAATCGCAACTGTCAACCTTGAACGCAATCGCTGGGGTAACCGCGAACCATCATTTCTGGTGAGCGACTGGCTGGAGAGATTCTCATCAGATGGCTTTAATGGGGTCGAATTGTGGGAGAACCACTACCAGAAAGCCGACGAAGAGGAGCGAATACGCCTGGAGAGTGCAACGCCCTCTATTGCAGTATTCAACACATACGCTGGTTTCGGGGATGAAGATCACGAATCGCGCAAAAAGGCAGCCCTTGCCATTACCCGACTGGGCTCAACGGCAGTGAAGTTCAATCTGGGCAAGAATCAGGCAGCGCTGAAAACATACCGCAAAAACCTGTTAGCCTGGGCTGATCAACTGCCTTCATCATGCCGACTATTCTGCGAGTGTCACGCAGGAACGGTGCTGGAACGGGTTGAAGACGCAGTAGCGTTTTTCGCTGATCTGAGCCAGACACGCTTCGGAATCATAGTACATCCTGTTATTGAACCTGCCACCCTTGAAAACTGGTTTGCGGCATTCGGGGCACAGATCGCTCATCTGCATGTCCAGATGCGTACTGCCGATACGGATCCTGCGATCCGCGCCAACCGGACGAGAATGGATGCCTGCTGCAGTATTGTCAGGAAACATGGCTTTAACGGATCAGTGACAATGGAATTTACACGCGGCATAGGAAGCGATGAGAAGATCGAGACGCTATACGCCAACGCATGCATCGACATGAAGTATTTCCGTGAGCAATTATCATCCTGAAGAGTAATACGCAACCGCATTACTGCCCGGCATGAACTCAGCGGTTCATATGCTCATCCGCCCATAAATCATCAATTCAGGATACTTTTTACGGCAAAATGCCCGAGAAAGCGACCGCGCCTACAACCACTCACGCGGATCCACTCGATAGTACCCCTGCAATGCCTCAAACAACTCGGGATGTTTACTATGCAATTGACGCGGTTTCTCGAAGAAGGTCTCAGTCGCCACGGCGAAGAATTCCGCCGGATTTGTGGCACCGTAGTCATCTATAACGGTGCGGTCGCCATGCTGGACCTGCTCACGCAGATCCTCGTAATCATGCCCCAGAACTTTTGCCCATTCCGAGTATGCCGAACGGGTGGTCAATATTGGAGCGCCGTCACCTACACCGTCCTCCTGATCAAGCTGGTGTGCAAACTCATGCATAGTCACATTATGTCCGTCACGTACATTTATGGCGCCTCGTTTAACACTGTCCCAGGCCAGAACGATGCTCCCCGTCACCCAGGATTCTCCCAGGCGGACACTGCTTGATGCATTATCCCCCCCCGCCACGTACGCGCTGGGGTACAACAATACAGTTGTCAACCTGGGATAGCAGCGCTGAGGACGGTTTAACAGCAATAGACAGGCCTCGGCCGCGACAACCACTTTCATCTCTATGGTTATCTCAAGTCCCCCGCAGCCCTCAAACGTCTTATCGTGAATAAATTCTTTAACGTACCCCTGAAGCTCAGTCAGCAATTCAGAGTTCAAATGGGAATACTGCGGCATGTTTTGCCGTAAAATCGCATCCCATTCCGGTTCAAAGGGGCGTGAGAGTAACTTTGTCCGGGCGGCAGCCCGTGTGCGCGCACCGATCACTACCAAAACCAAAGCAACGGCAATAAAGAGCGTCAACGGCAATAATATCCACATTGTAAATCCCTCACTTCAATCTCGGTTTATCTTTTTCAAGATGATTCGCTCACACTCGACAAAATAAAGACGTCGATTTTGTCCCTCTTTTATTGACATTCAGGGCTAACTGAAGCACTCTTTCCGAACGGTGTTTTGCGACGTACAAGAGTAAATTAATCAGCTACTATCATGCCAGACAATTCAAACAGTTCCACCGGTGGTGGAGGAACCCAATGGTTCCTTCAGATCCATGACGGCAACGTATTCGGTCCCGTACCTGCAAGAGGATTGCGAAAATGGGCTGAACAGGGGCGAATAGCGCCCGGCAACAAGCTCTCGAAAGATAAAAAAGAGTGGGTCGTGGCAGAGTCTCTCCCTGAGCTGAAGATGACATGGTGGGTGGAGCGCGATGATGGCAGCCTGCAGGGCCCATTTAACCGCAAAGCGCTCGACGCCCTGATTCAGGACGGCACTATCCCCGCCGAAGCCAGGC
>CAZAKU010000340.1:0-4772 GCA_964485765.1 uncultured Lentisphaerales bacterium | reverse complement strand
TTTCTGACCAACTCAGGCTTTGTATGAGCCCCGCCGCCTTAATCCCAAAAGATGCATTCCGTACTTATTGACCGACAAACTCACAGAAAAGGAGTTCTGGCCCATGATGGATGACTGGGTGCTTGGATGTGATATTTGCCTTGAGGGTTGTCCATTCAATAAGAACTGTGTCGAGAAAAAGGGGCAGGAGTCCTTTTTCCCCGGCGATATCGGCACATATCCTCTGTTAGAAACCTTTCTCACTATCAGTGAATCGGAGTTTCAGAAGGGTCTTATGGCGCATGTAAACAGAAAAGTCTGCTCAGGGAAAACGATCGGTGTGATTATGGCTCTTCCCGGAGGGGTACAGCTTCTTGAATGGGCCTCAAAACGGTTCTTAAAGGGCAGTGAGAAGGTGCCTGATACTCTCGTTCATGCCAGCTCCAGCCTTGTGGTTTATAGACGCAATGCTATTATTGCGGCAGCCAACAGGGGATACATGGAGTTGCGACCATTGATAGAAAGATGGAGAGAGGATGAGATGCTTAAGGATGTTGCATGCTGGGCGTTGGACAAACTGAACCCATAGCAGGTTATTTGGAGAAGATTATGGATCACACGGGAATCTTAAAGCTGACCTGTTTAATCTATGGGCCTGTTTTTGTTATTGCCATCGCGATTACTCTTGCCGCTCGTGGCACGGGGTGGGGGCGTAATATGACGCAGGCTATTACAAGCTGGTTTGTGATATTTATTCTTTTTATAGGTGCGGCGTTTCTTGGCCCCGGATTTGTTGCAGCATTGATGATCCCATTGTCTATACTGGCCATGCGGGAGTATTACAAGCATACCGGAGTATGCGGACGCGATGTGCTTGTTCCGGCCGCGATGATGATAATTATTTCGGCACTTGCCGCTGTGACAGGGCGTCAGAGGCTCTTTTACTGTATGCCTGCGGCAGCTGCAATTATTTTACCGGTAATCAGGTTGTTTTATCGCCCTGTTGAGGGGTTCGTAAAAAGCAGTGGTCTTCGCTTGTTTGGCTTTATTTACTGGGGCTGGTTTCCTCTGTTTTTTATACAGGTAAATCGGCTTGAAGATGGCTTTGGGGGGATAATACTTCTTTGCAGCATGATAGCGCTGAATGACAATACCGCCTACTATGTTGGCAAGCTTCTTGGGAAGAACAGCCCTAAGATGGCGCCCGGGATAAGCCCTAACAAGACGTGGGTTGGTTTTGCCGGGGGGACGACAGCCACACTGCTTTGCGCCCTGATATTTGGTTATGCCCTGCCTCATGTCAGCTTTTTGTCACGTTTGCTTATAGCTGTGGTTATGGCGGCATCTATTCCTGTGGGAGACCTGCTTGAATCCGCTATGAAGCGTGACATAGGGATAAAGGACACTGGTACCTTGATCCCCGGGCATGGGGGCGTTATGGACCGGTTTGATTCCTGGGGGTTTACGGCCCCCCTGTTTTATTTCATTTTGGAGATGCTTCACCAATGAATGAGCAAAATAATCGGAGGCAGGTAGGTGCCCGCGGAAAAATATGGGCACATAGCACTGCCCGGTGGCTCAGCAGCCGTAATATAACACCTAATCAAATATCCTGCGCCAGTCTGGTTTTCGGCGCCTTATCTGCAGGTTTCCTTTTCATGGCAGGTCGTTCTCCGCAATGGTGGATGTGGGTTTGTGCCCTTATATGCCTGCTTGGCAGGCTGCTTTGTAATCTGTTCGACGGCATGGTTGCCGTAGAGGGGGGGAAGCAGACGCCATCCGGCGAGATATTCAATGATTTCCCCGACAGGCTTTCAGATCCCCTGATTCTCGTTGCAACGGGTTATGCCGTCGCATATGTTCCCTCTGCTGTTATCCTTGGTTGGACGGCCGCAATCGGCGCGCTGCTGACCGCATATTCCAGATATCTGGGGGCTGCCTGCGGTGCCGGATACAATTTCTGCGGACCAATGGCCAAGCAGCACCGTATGGCTGTAGTGTCGGTGGCTCTTGTCGCATGTGCCATTTTCAGCAGCCCTGTATTTCATACATGGATTATTATATCGGCACTTGCTCTTATTAATGTCGGCTGTGCAATCACTGTGGTCAGGCGAATACGTGCCAGCATTCGTAAGCTGGAGGGATTAAATGAGGATTCTTGAGACTGTCGCCGGATGGTTTTTGATCGGTGGTGCAAGGTTTGTAAGCGGTTCAGTACCTCGATGGGTGGGATGCAAGCCCAGTACACGCCAGCGCATTTATTATGCGAACCACAGCAGCCACCTGGATATCATTCTCTTATGGGCGTCATTACCCGCTTTTGTGAGGGCATGTGTGAAACCGGCCGCCGCCAGAGATTACTGGGAGGGAAGCCCGTTTCGCAGATTTCTTTCACTGCAGGTGTTTAACTCGATCATGATTGACCGGGTTTTTGAGGGTATGGGACCAAGAGCTGCACTTAAATCGGTTGAATCAGTAGTGTCCGGGCTGGGCACAAAACACTCCCTGATTATATTTCCTGAAGGCACACGCGGTGACGGCGAGGAGCTTGGGCAGTTCAGAAGCGGTGTTTACCATATTGCAAAACGCATTCCCGGGATTGAAGTAGTGCCTGTTTATATGCACAATCTGAATAAAATTCTACCAAAAGGGACATTTATTCCCGTGCCGCTTTTGTCTAACGTGACCTTCGGTGCCCCACTCCAAATAGGGGAAGGGGAGCGAAAAACAGAATTTCTTGAGCGTATGCGCCAGGGGTTGTTGGATTTGAAGGAGATATAATGACAAAATTGCTTATTAATGTAGTCATCGTTATTGCGTCATTGCTTCTGTGCACACTGGTTTCCGTTATTCTGAAGAGAATGCCACTTTCGGAAAGGTGGGCTGAAATAGCAGCTTTGTGGGATAGCCGTGTCCGTTCATGGTGGGGTATGGCTGCCGTGTTTTCCCTGGCATTCATTACCGGCGGTGTCGGCTCCATGCTGGTTTTTTGTATCATCTCCTTTATGCTGTTAAGGGAGTTGATCACTGTTACCCCGACACGCATAGAGGATCACAAGGTCCTTTTATGTGCCTTTTTCGTTGCACTGCCATGTCACTATGCCCTGCTGCTTATGAATTGGTATGGTCTGTTTGTTATGATGATCCCGGTATATGTGTTCCTGTTTCTTCCGACAATTATTGTTGCTTCGGGTTCCATGGAGGGCTTTTTTGGGAGATCGGCAAAGATTCAGTGGGCATTGATGCTCTGCGTATACTGCGTCTCCCATGCTCCGGCTTTGCTGCTTTTGAGGCTGGATGGAGCTCCTATGCCAAATGCGCCATTACTTCTATTTCTGGTTGTCGTTGTTCAGGTGCGTGAAACTGTTGTCGGTATCGTCAATCTGCTGCCTCATACACATATAACCGCCACTGCGAAGCGCCTGGGTTGGACGATGACCCGTGAGGGTTTGCTTGCCGGGACATTTGCCGCGGCTTTGGCAGGGCTTATGCTGGCTCCATATACAGAGTTTTCAGCAATTCAGGCGGTGGCAATGGCTGTTGCGATAAGCGCTATGTGCGACGCCGGTAATATGTGCCTGGTTGGCCTGAAAACTGACTGGGGCAGGCACGGCAGCTTGATTATAGAGTGCCATGGCGCAATGATAGACCGCATTATGCCGATCTGTTTCGCGGCGCCGGTTTTCTTTCATCTCACGCGCTTCTTTTGTCTGGGAGCCGTGCCTGTGGGGTTTAACTGAAATGGTTATTGACGGACATCGTCACCTGGCGGGACCTTCCGAAGCTGTTATTCAGGAGATGGATTCTCTGGGCATAGATAAAACGGTGCTGGTGGGAGTCGGGGTAAAAGATTTAAGCTTCGTCACAATTCATGACAGCCCTGTGTTTAGAAGCATATTCTTCTCATGGTTTTTGGGGGTATTTAAGGGGAGACTGGTTGCAGGCAGGTTGAGGAGGTCGCACCAGCTTCTTGATCTGCCCGATAATGATATAGTGCTGAATGCTGTTAAAAAACATCCGCAACGTTTGCTGGGGTTCGCATTTATAAACCCCGGCCATCCCGATGCGATTGCCGAAGCACGAAAGTGCCTGGATGCGGGGATGCAGGGGTTGAAATTCGCATTGCTTCAGTATCCGGCCCCAATTGATGGACCGGTTATGCGTGAGCTGTGCGGCCTTGCCGAATCTTATCGGGTTCCTGTTTTTATACACGTTGGAATATCGCGGGCGACATATCGTTTTGAGAGGCTGGCATGCGACTTCCCGGGTGTCAGCTTTATTGTCGCACATGCCGGGGCACAAAAATTCCTGCGATCCTTAAGAAAGGGCAGCAATCTCAAGAATGTTTTTTATGATCTTTCCAGCTACTACGTGACGACCTCGAAAATACAACGCCTTGTTAAGTGTGTTGGTTGCAATCGGCTTATATTCGGATCGGATGTTCCGGTAATGGCCGACTCTCCGGCTGGGGCCATGAAAAGAGTAAAATCGCTTGGGTTACCTGCTGACGATGAATCAGCAATTCTGGGTGGCAACCTGGCAGCGTTGATCGCTGCTTCAGCGCATTGAACGATTGCGATGTCGCATGACAATGCCGCTGAGAACGATGCTCTCCTTGCATCGATGTCGGGATCGCTATCGGAATCGATCTCTCCCTTCTTGACTCGCCGCAGCCTTGACTAGGGCGGTGGATATCTCCCTTCTTGACCCCCGTGACCTTGTGTCACGGGTGAATGAGCTTAACAGCCACTATCGACCCCCCCCCACCCATATCCCCCTCTCCGGCCCCTGCC
>CAZAKU010000339.1:0-3646 GCA_964485765.1 uncultured Lentisphaerales bacterium | reverse complement strand
GGTACAGAAACTGTCACCGGTATGAACACCCATCGCATCCACATTCTCGATGAAACAGACGGTAATCATCTGGTTCTTAGAGTCACGTACGACCTCGAGCTCCAACTCTTCCCAGCCAAGGACCGACTCCTCAACCAGGATCTGATGCACCATGCTGGCCTGAAGACCGCGCTGGGCAACCACCCGAAGCTCTTCCATATTGTAAACAAATCCGCCGCCCGTTCCCCCCATCGTATACGCGGGTCGAATCACCAGCGGGAAACCCATCCTTGTGGCAACGGCCTCAGCATCTTCAATCGTCGTGACTACCTCACTGCGACACATCTCAATGCCGAGCTGGTCCATAGTTGCCTTGAAAGCATCGCGATCTTCACCACGTTCAATCGCGTCGATCTGAACACCGATCACCTTGACGTTGTACTTATCGAGAACCCCTGCACTGGCAAGCTCTGATGAAAGGTTGAGCCCCGATTGTCCGCCCAGATTAGGTAATAACGCGTCGGGGCGCTCTTTGGCGATAATCTCCGTTATACGCTCAAGATTCAGCGGCTCTATATACGTTGCATCCGCCATCTCAGGATCAGTCATGATGGTAGCGGGATTCGAGTTAACGAGAACTATCTCGTAACCTACCTGCCGAAGAGCTTTACATGCCTGCGTTCCTGAATAATCAAACTCACATGCCTGCCCAATAACAATCGGACCGGAACCAATAATCAATACTTTGCTGATATCATCACGCTTAGGCATCAGGAACACTCCTTTGACTCTTTATTAATATGAACAACTACCATCAGATTACCTCAACTACACTGTATGAAGAGCCTTACTGCTGAAATTAGCATCGCATGTAAGGTTAACACCCAATTTCCGTAAACCGGCCTCATCGCCCGGAGTGGGCATATGCGTGATGTGCATCTCGCATCCCGCAAGCTCTGAGAGCTTCTCCATAGCAACGCTCGCTGTCGGGCTTGCAGCCGCGCTGACACTGAGTGCTATCAGCGTCTCCTCCAAATTCAAACTCAACTGGCCATTCCGTAGAATCTTTGTTTTCAGACAGTTAACAGAGTCCATTACCTGGGGGGCAAGCAAATCAATTGAATCCGGCAGATCCGCCAACTGCTTAACAGCATTCAGCACCGCCGCTGAAGATGCGTGCATAAGAGGAGAATTGCGCCCGGTAATAACACGGCCATCCTCCAGTTCGATTGCCGCTCCACAGTAAATTCCGTCATGCCCCTTGCCTGCCTGCATTGCCGACTTTGCCGTTTCTCTGGCAGGAGTCACCACACAGCGATCGCTCTCTACGCAATTCAGCTGTTCCATCAGGACCATGACTCGTTCAACGGTGTCGCGCCCTGTAAGACCCATTTTATGCTCACAATCGTAGCGGAAAAGGCGCCGTATAACCTCCTGCGTAGCCGCCTCACGAACAACAGCATCGTCAAAAATGGCAAATCCGGCACGGTTCACGCCCATATCCGTCGGTGATTTGTAAACATCATCCCCCATGATGCGGCGTAAAATATGCTTAACAACCGGGAACACCTCAACATCACGATTGTAATTAATAGATGCTTCCCCATATGCTTCAAGATGGAAGGGGTCAATCTGGTTGAAATCACCAAGATCCGCCGTCGCCGCTTCATAAGCAACATTTACAGGGTGCGTTAACGGAATGTTCCATATAGGAAATGTCTCAAACTTCGAATATCCTGCACGAACCCCCCTCTCATGTTCATGATAAATCTGTGAAAGGCAGGTAGCCAATTTACCACTTCCAGGTCCTGGTGCAGTGACAACTATGATGGGACGCGTTGTCTCAATGTAGGGGTTGGCGCCATATCCCTCTTCACTGACAATCCGCTGAACATCTGTCGGATAACCCTCTATAGCCTTGTGGCGATATACACGAATGTCATTCATCTCAAGGCGACGTATAAAAGCATCCACAGCCGACTGACCATTATATCTGGTAACAACAACACTGCCGACCATAATGTCACGCGCACGGAGATCATCGATCAACCGCAGTACATCCATATCATAGGTTAATCCGAAATCGGCACGGGTCTTACGACGCTCTATATCCCCTGCATAGACACACACAATAATCTCGGCCTGATCCCTAAGACGCTCAAGAAGGCTGACCTTAACATTTGGGTGAAAACCCGGCAGGATACGCGAGGCATGAAAGTCGTGGACCAGTTTCCCCCCGAATTCCAGGTAAAGTTTATTATCAAAGGTGGCTGCCCGCTCCCGAATAAACTGCGACTGCTCCTGAAGATACCGGTCATTATCAAAGCCGATAGATTTCATCTAATACCCCTATTTGATTCACTATATGTACCAATGCCGGTGAGCACATTGGCAAGATCACGTATGACCCAAACCCGCACCACAGACAACACAACCTACTGGAGCGTGGATTTTAACAGTATCGGCAATATGCACAATATAAAACGGCAATTAATCTCCGATAGCCGGGAATCCCCCCTCCTTTAAACGCCGTGTCACCTTTTCTGTTGATTAGGGATGCCATTTCCAATAGTGTATCCGTTTTGGAGATAAACAGAAATTTACTTAATTCACAAACAACAAGAGGAAAACTGATGAAATTAGCACCTAAACTCTGCCTTATGGCAACAGTGCTCGCAACCGTCTCGGCATGTTCTCAGGCGGATTCAACCAAAACAGAAGAAGCTGAAGTGGACGCACCCAAGACAACAGAGACAGCTCCTGTCGCTATGCCCGCAAAGCCAACTGTTGCTGTTACGGTTAACGGAGTACCCCTTGCAAGCAGCGAACTTGCGATGATGGTTCAGGCAAACATGTCCCGCCAGGGCATACCGCCGCAGATGATGGCGCAGATCCCGCCAGAGTTCAGAAAGAACATCGAACAGAATGCAATGAATCAGTTCATTGACACCAGCCTGCTCTTTGAAGAGGCCAAGAAACGCAATTACAGCGCCACCGATGCCGAAATAGAGGAAAACATAACTAAGATAAAAGTGAATATCGGCCCTGGATCCACTCTCGAGGAGGCTCTCGCTAAGGCAGGCATAACCCTGGAAAAACTGCGCAGTGATATCATAAAAGACACCACTACGCGCAAACTGTACGAAGCCGAAACGGCTGATGTTCCTGAACCGACAGAAAAGGCTGTCAGCGATTTCTACACCGAAAACGCAGACAAGTTCACATCGGAAGAGAGCGTCAACGCCAGCCATATCCTTGTGAAGGTCGAGCAGACAGCAACCGAAGAGGAAAAAGCCGCTGCAAAGAAGAAGATTGAAGATCTCCACGCAAAGGCAGTTAGTGGCGAGGATTTCGCCGAACTGGCCAAAGCCAACTCCGATTGTCCATCAAAGGAGAAGGGCGGCGATCTCGGTAATTTCGCGCGCAAAAAGATGACACCGAAATTTGAAGAAGCTGCCTTCGCTCAGAAGGTCGGGGAGATCGGAGAGATTGTCGAAACCCCATTCGGTTACCACATCATAAAGGTGACTGAGCATAAAGAGGGCGAGGCCACCCCGATCGAGGAAGTAAGCCCCCAGATCAAAGAGTGGCTTCAGATGCAGGCCAAAAACAAGAAGATCATGGCGCTTGCCGCCACACTCAGAGAGAGTGCCAAGATCGAATATGC
>CAZAKU010000338.1:0-4821 GCA_964485765.1 uncultured Lentisphaerales bacterium | reverse complement strand
CGACGACGACTCGTGAAATATTCGGGCTAAGCGGTTGGACGAAGTGTAAGCGACCGAGTGTGGGCCGCTGTTACCCGGTAAACTCAACCAGTATCCTCAGCATACGCCGCAGGGGTTCAGCCGCCCCCCAAAGAAGCTGATCTCCAACGGTAAATAATCCCAGATACTCAGGACCCATGCGCAGTTTATGCATACGGCCTACAGGAACACTCAATCTCCCCGACACCGCCGCAGGAGAGAGTCTGGCCAATGTTGAATCCATATCGTTTGGCACAAGCTCCGACCACTCACTATGCTCTTCCACCATTGATTCAAGTTCATCCATCGGAAGATCACGACGCAGCTTAACCGTGACAGCCTGGCTGTGACAGCGCATTGCCCCTACCCTGACGCACAAGCCGTCCACCACAATCTCCGGCGAGGCCTGCAATATCTTATTGGCCTCCACATGCCCCTTCCACTCTTCTCGAGTCTGGCCCCCATCAACAAGGCGGTCAATCCATGGGATAAGACTTGCGGCAAGAGGAGCACCGAAGCAGGACGTCGGAAACTCATCTGATGCAAGAGCAGCCGATGCCAGACGGTCTATTTCAAGAATCGATGTCGACGGGTCATCCAGCAAAGCGCCCGGAGCCGCGCCCACAACACACATCTGCTGCAGCAGCTCCCGAATATTGCGTGCCCCCGCTCCAGATGCACTCTGATATGTCATCGTAGAGATCCACTCCACAACACCGGCATCGAAAAGCCCACCCATAGCCATTAGTAACAGGCTGACGGTACAGTTACCCCCGACAAAGGTCTTAACGCCGTTGAACAGTGCTGAATCGATTACGTTCCGGTTCACCGGATCCAGAACAATCACTGCGTCATCATCCATACGCAGGGACGATGCGGCATCAATCCAGAAACCGTTCCAGCCGGACGCACGTAATTCAGGATAAACAGCGTTGGTATAGCCCCTTCCCTGACAGGAGACGACAACATCCAGCATCTTCAGTGCCGATATGTCCATGGCATCCCCCAGAGGATCAGCTCCGCCTGCCACATCCGGCCCGGACTGCCCAATCTGGGAAGTTGAGAAAAATTGCGCGTTAATATATGCAAAATCGCCTTCGGCCCGCATACGATCCATAAGAACCGAGCCAACCATACCGCGCCAACCAACAAATCCAACATTCAAACTCATCGAATACTCCTGAAAACCTACCAAAGTTGCTTATTCCCCAAAACACACAACACGTAAGCTTAGTAGCTCTACCTCCAAAAGTCGAGTATTCATATTGCCGCAATATATATTTTACCGAACCAGCGCTTGACTCTCCGCCCATTTTTGAACACCATACGCCGGTTATGAAAAAGAAAAAAAATATCAGTTCAATGGACAACATCTCGAGCCTGTGCAAACGTCGCGGCTTCATTTTTCAAAGCTCTGAAATTTACGGAGGCATTAACGGATTCTGGGATTACGGCCCGATGGGCTGCGAACTCAAGCGTAATGTCCGTGAGGCATGGTGGCACGATATTGTCAGAATAAGGGAAGATATCGTCGGACTCGACGCTTCCATTATAATGCACCCGAAGGTATGGGAAGCATCGGGTCATGTCGGCGGATTTTCCGACCCTATGGTCGACTGCCGCGACTGCAAAAAGCGGCACCGCGCCGACCAGCTCTGCGAAGAGCAGGGCCTCGAACTCATACAAAGTGACAAAAACTGGGTTCTTCCCGAAGGTGTAACCTGTTCCGGGTGCGGCTCAACGAACCTTACCGAGCCACGCTCTTTCGATCTTATGTTCAAAACCTACGTCGGTCCGGTTGAGGATGACTCATCCCGCGCCTACCTGCGCCCCGAAACAGCACAGGGGATCTTCGTACAATTCAATAACGTTCTTGCGACATCACGCCAGAAGGTGCCATTCGGCATTGCCCAGATAGGCAAGGCCTTCCGTAACGAAATCAACCCGAGAAACTATACATTCCGCTCCCGTGAGTTCGAACAGATGGAGCTGGAATTCTTCATTAAGCCGGGAACAAGCGAAGAGTGGCACAAATACTGGGTTGAGCAGCGTTTAAACTGGTATCAATCAATTGGTCTGCCCCTTAAGGATCTGGAATTCGATGTGCACCCGCAGGAGAAACTGGCCCACTATGCAAGTGCCTGCACCGATATCATGTACCGTTTCCCATTCGGCTTGCAGGAGCTGGAGGGCATTGCCGCACGTGGATGCTTCGACCTCGAACAGCACCAGAAATGCAGCGGAAAGTCACACGAATATTTCGACCAGCAAAACAATGAGCGCTACCTTCCGCATGTTATCGAACCCTCAGCCGGGGTAGACCGTATTACCCTTGCATTGATATGTAATGCATACGCGGAGGAGTGGATCCCCAAAGCTGGAGGCGACACAATTCCTGCGGAACCTGGCGCTAAACGGGCTCCCGAAGGCTACGAAGCGCGCACTGTGATGCATTTTCATCCGAGAATTGCGCCGATCAAGATTGCCGTTTTCCCATTGGTTAAGAATAAACCCGAGCTGGTTGCAAAAGCACGCGAGGTCTTCGCACCGTTACAGAGAAAGTATGCCTGCTTCTGGGATCAGGTGGGCGCCATTGGGCGTCGCTACCGCCGCCAGGATGAAATCGGAACGCCTTTCTGCGTAACGGTGGATTTCGACACTCTTGAGGACGACACCGTGACGCTGCGGCACCGCGACAGTATGCAGCAGGAACGTATGAGCATTACTGAGCTGTATGCGCGCATGTCACAGGAACTGAGCGACTGACACAATATGAGTAATCTTGCGAAAATACTTGAACGCGTCGAATCCGGAGAGATCTCGGCATCAGACGCGTTGTCTGCATTATCACCCCAGGAACTCGATCTGGGCTTCGCCCGACTCGACGCCGACCGCGCTGCCCGCAGAGGGTTGGCCGAGGTGATATTTGCTCCCGGAAAGAGTGCGGAGCAGCTGGTACAGATAACCCGGGCACTGACCGGAGCCGGCCAACCTCTTTTCGCGACCAGGGTAAACAGTGAACAGGTAACGGCTGTACTGGAAGCATTCCCCGAAGCCGTATATCACCAGGAAGCCAGGGCACTGACACTGGATACTGCCGCATTACAGGAGCCGATCGGACAGGTGGCCATAGTGTGTGCCGGGACCTCCGATATACCTGTCGCAGAGGAAGCGGCACTCACGGCAAGCCGAATGGGAGCACATATTGAACGTGTTTTTGATGTCGGAGTAGCCGGTATTCACCGACTCTTCCGCCGTATCGATATCATCCGCGAATCGCGTGCTGTTGTCGTTGTAGCCGGGATGGAGGGTGCTCTTCCATCCGTTGTAGGCGGACTGATCTCGCGCCCCATAATAGCCGTCCCCACCAGCGTGGGCTATGGCGCATCAATGAATGGGATATCGTCACTGCTGACTATGCTAAACAGTTGTGTTCCCGGAATCACCGTGGTCAACATAGATAACGGTTACGGTGCCGGTGTCGCCGCTGCCATGATTAACAGAACAGGAATCGAATCGTAATGCAAAACAACGTTATAGTTGCTCTCGACCTGCCCAGCGCAGCAGAACTCCCTCCCCTGGTTGACTCTATTGGCAGCGCAATCAACTTTTACAAAGTCGGTCTCGAACTCTTCATAGCTGAAGGTCCCGCCGTTCTGATGCCTCTGAAAGAGCGCAATAAGCAGATATTTCTCGACCTGAAGCTTCACGACATTCCAAGAACCGTGGAGCGTGCCGTGCGTTCTGCCGCAAAGCTAGGCGTTGATATGCTCACCATACACGCAACCGGCGGCAGAGCTATGCTAGAGGCAGCCGCTGCGGCTGCTGCTGAATTCGGTGAAAATCGCCCCAGACTGCTGGCGATTACCGCCCTCACAAGTCTAGACCAAAGCGACCTCAGCGATATCGGTGTCGAACGGCCCCTAACCCGGCATGCAACCGCCCTGGCTGAACTTGCTATCTCATCCGGCATAGATGGCATTGTCTGCTCCCCGCTCGAAGCCGCAACAATGCGAAGTGCCCTGGGCCCTGAAGCTTTAATCGTAACACCGGGAGTCCGGCCGGCAGGCGAGGCTGTTGGTGACCAGAAGCGCGTAGCCACCCCCGCCGACGCAATCCGTGCCGGAGCAACACATCTTGTTGTCGGACGCCCGATAGTACAGGCAAATGATCCTGCCAAAGCCGCGGCGGCAATTGTTTCAGAAATCCAGGGAATATGCCCTTGCTAGCTGCACTTTGCTATCTAATACAGAGAGATTTATCACTCTATTCGCTTTACATTTGATGAAAATAATAGGAGTTTACTCCTGATTTTACGCAGGGCAGATGCCCCCAGACAACACAACTAGGAGAGAAAATATGAGCACAGATTTCGGTCTTACCGAAGAACAGGTCATGATCCGCGACCTTTGCAGACAGATTGCACAGGAAAAGATGAAGCCCGTACGTGAAAAATACGACGAATCCGGAGAATTTCCCTGGGAGATCGTAAAGGTTCTGGCCGACGCCGATCTGTTTGGCATCATCATCCCCGAAGAGTATGGCGGAATGGGCGGCGGAACAATGGACCTCGTGGTCGCAGTCGAAGAACTCTGCAAAGTAGACTCCGGTGCGGCTCTTGCTCTTTTCGCAACAGGTCTGGGCATGGACCCGATCCTTCTCTCGGGCACCCATGAACAGAAGCTGAAATACCTCCCCCGTATCGCCAAGGGTACTCTGGCAGCATTCGGCCTCACAGAAGCAGGTGCGGGAAGCGATGCCGGCGGCATTAAGACTACAGCCGTGCGCGATGGCGATGAATAT